>JANMGF010000818.1:0-1075 GCA_031374535.1 Polyangium sp. (in: bacteria) | reverse complement strand
CGCCGCGGCGAAGACGCCGCGACGCGAGGCGCGAGCTGCCGCTGCTGAAGCTCTACCCTCATAGAATTCACGATGTTGCTGTCTCATTCGCGTTGACACGTTCCGGGGTGATCGTGCCGACTGGGGTGGGCGGGTATGGAAGTGTTCCGTTCGAGCCGCAGAGCGCGGAGCCGGAGCCGGATGGGCCGGTTTGCAATACATTGGTAGAGGTTAGGTGCCTTGCCCCCGGGAGCAACGCATGCGTCGAGCAGTGTGCGGCGATCGAGGCGTACTGCATTCATCAGGCCGTCCATCCCTACAGTCCTTCCAGCGGGATCGGGGATCTGTACTGGTGCAAGGGTGGTTGGCCCTCCTATACTTGCTCGTACCAATATTCGAACGGCGACAACTGCACTCTCATCTATCCGCTCGGCAAATGGTTCTGCCGATACGACGGGGAAAAGAAGTAGAGGATGGATCGTGACGCGTGATCGAGAAACAGCGAATGCAATCTCCGAAGGCATCAACTGCATCCATGCGTTCGTAGTCGCGCTACGACACGATGCGTCCGCGACCCCGGATCCGGAATGGGTGACGACCCTTCACGAGATGGAGCGCGCCCTGGACGGCATCATCGCAAAAGAGGTGCGGACTTCGATGCTCCTCAGCGAGGAAGATCGCGACCGCGTCCGAAGGCTGCGAGCGCTGGTTTTGGATTGGGTGACCACGCAAAAGGCGCCCGGCGAACTGCAAGCGGTGGCTGAATCCGTCCTGAAGTCCCTCGGCATCACCCCGTTCGTCCGGGCATAGATACGTTGCACGCGCGCATCCATGTAGGCGCGCGTCACCGGGTATTCGAGCATGTACCCCCGCCTTGCGCCAGGCCTCGCGGTCGACGCTCCCGCGCTCTGCCCGGTCGATCCCGGGTTGACGCACGCCGCGCCCTGGAAGACCCTTTCCCCGAGGCCGACGCTTGTCCGACGGAGCCATCGCCGAGGGGCAAACCATCGCGGAGCGCCTGGAAAAGCGCGAGGAGCGCATCCACGTCTCCATCGGCGCCGTCTGCAACAACAACTGCATCTTCTGCATGGAGGAA
>JANMGF010000805.1:0-1349 GCA_031374535.1 Polyangium sp. (in: bacteria) | reverse complement strand
CGTGATGACCGAGCCGATGTAGACGCCGAGCGCGACGAGCGTGCCGAAAGGCTTGATCGACGGTGGCCTCGCCGCGTCGAAGAGCTTGCCCAGGACGGGGACGTCAAGCAGGAAACCGAGGGGAATCTCGGGGAGCGTGATGTAGGGGATCAGCGGCTCTGACACGCGACGTGCGTAGCGCAGCGCGCGCGCCGACGCCATCGACGCGCGCACACGGCGAGCATCCCGCCCGAAGCGTGACGGGGAAGACGGGCTCTGATAAGACCGGTCGCGTGCGGGCGCTGTCTTTGCCAGGCTGCGCTTGCCGGGCGGCGTTTCAGTTCGGCGTGCTCTCGCGCCTCGTCGCCGCGGGCGAGCGATTCAATCTCGTCGCAGGCGCCTCGTCGGGCTCGATTTCGGGCGCCGCGTGGGTCTCCGGGCTCGCAGCCGTGGGCCCCGATCTCTGGCGCTCGATGGCGAAGACGCCGGTCGTGTCGCGGCGTTATTTGCGAAGCGAGTGGAGCCCGTTCGGCATGAGCGCGGTGCTCGGGGACGCGCTGCGACGGTTTCTGCCCGAAGAAAAGCTCCACGGGACGGAGACCGAGCTGCTCGTCGCGACGACCCACGCGCGTCGCTTCTTCGCGGGGAAGAAGGACGCGCTCGTGGTGCACTCGAACCGGGAGCGGCGCGACATGCACGACGTGCTCGTGGCGTCGTGTTTCATCCCGGTCATCTACGCGCGCGTGCCGCGGCTCGACGGGGAGGTGCACCTCGACGGCGGAGCCGCGGACAACACGCTCATCGATGCGCTGGTCCTGCGCGGGGCGACGGACATCACGGTGATCTCGCCTTTCGCCGGCGGAAGAGTCGCGCGTACGTTGTTCTCGCCCGAGGAAGCGCCGTCCGCGCCGCCGCACGTGCGCCTCCGCCTACTTTTCCCCGAGCGCCCGCTCCGGCAGCGGCATTTCGACTTCGATCCGGAGCCGATGGAAGAGGCGCTCACGATGCCGCACCGCTCGGTTGTGCTCGAGCCGCGCACCCGTTAAACCAGATCGGTGAGCCAAAAGAACGAGGCCGAACTTTTCCGTGTTGCCACGTTCACCCTGAGCGACACGCGCACGCCAAACGACGACGTGGGCGGGCGCGTGCTCGTCGACCGTCTGCGAGCCGCGGGCTTTGCCATGATGTCGCACGTGATCCTGCGCGAGGAGCCGGACGTGCTGCGCGAGGCGATCGGGTACGTATGCGACGCCGATAGCGCCGACGCGATCGTGTTGACGGGCGGGACGGGGATCGCGCCGCGCGATCAAACGGTGGAGGCACTCGAGTCGATGGTGGAGAAGCGTCTCGATGGGTTCGGCGAAGCGTTC
>JANMGF010000737.1:0-1465 GCA_031374535.1 Polyangium sp. (in: bacteria) | reverse complement strand
GCCTGCGCGGACTTTCGCGTGGCAAAAGAGCGTCCCCTTCGGACGCGTATACAGCCGGAGTCGATCAATGCCGAACGGCAGATAGGCGGTGGCGCCGAAGTCCCCGGAGACCGCGACCGACGTGAGCAGGAAGCAGGCGTCGAGCTGCCCGGGATGCAGCACCCGATCCCCTTCGTCTCCCGCGGGCGCCTGCAACTGGCCAAAGGCCTCGCCCTCGCCCCGCTGCAGCGCCGGGATCCACCGGAAGCGGGGGCCGAGCTCGACGCTGGCGTCCTCGATTCCCTGGTAGAACGCGGCCGTCGAGACCTCGATGGGGCAGCGCGCGCGCATTTCCGCGAGCACCCCTGGCCCGCCCGGTGGCGCCGCTGCCCCGAGCGGCGCGAGCGTGCCCGTGGCATGGGTCCGCCAGGCGTCCTGCCCCTCGGCGCCGGCTTCCCGGCTCGACAGCCGGAAGGGCATCGCGCCCGCGTCGCCTGGGCTCAACACGAGGTGCATGCGGGTCTCGCCCGAGAGCACGAGCGCCTGCGGGATCAGCACGTCCTCCAGCGCGAAGCCCTCGTCCGCGAGCACCTCGGCTCCGGCGTGGAGCAGCGTGGCGACGTAGAAGGCCCCGGGGACGACGAGGTCACCGTACACCCGATGATCGGCCAGATACGGCTGCTGCTCCGTGCTCACGGCCGCCACGAAATGGATCTCGCGCCCCGGGGTGGCGAGCCTTTCGCCGAGCAGCGACGATCCGGTAGGCGACGCCTCCGCGCCCGAGCCGCCGGACAGCGCCCGCGGCTTGGGCGGGTCGATCCAGTACCGCTTGCGCTGGAAGGGGTAGCTCGGCAGCACCACGCGCTGGCGGGCGTAGGGCCGATCGAAGCCCCGCCAGTCGATCTCCACGCCGTGGGTATAGAGCGCGCCGAGGCTCGCCAGGACGACGCCGAAGTCCTCGCGCCCTTTGCGCAGCGAGGGCACGAACGTCGCGCTCCCCTCCTCGAGGCACGCCGCGCCCATGCCGGACAGGACCGGGTGCGGCCCGATCTCCAGGTAGAGCGTGATGCCTTGTTCTTTCAGGGCGGCCATTCCCTGCTCGAAATGAACCGCCTCCCGCGCGTGCCTGCGCCAGTAGCCGGGCGAGAGGAGCTCCGTCTGCGCGCTCCGCCCGGTCACGTTCGAGATGAGCGGGATGTTCGGCTCCGAGAAGCGCATCCGCGCCGCCACCTGCTCGAGCTCGTCGAGCATCGGCGACAGCAGCGGCGAGTGGAAGGCGTGCGAGACGCGGAGCGCTTTCGTCTCGATCCCCTCGGCCCCGAGCGCCGCGCAGATCGCGGCCACCGCCTCCTCGTCGCCGGAGATGACCACGCTCCTGGGGCCATTGAACGCCGCGATCGAGACCTTGTCCGCGTAGGAAGCGACCGCCTCGGCCACGCGGGACGCGTCCGCGCGCACCGAGGCCATGGCGCCCCGCTGCGGCAGC
>JANMGF010000736.1:0-23231 GCA_031374535.1 Polyangium sp. (in: bacteria) | reverse complement strand
CGGGGGGCCTTTGTGGAGGGTAACGTTTGTCGCAGAACATACCTACCACGGGGGCCCCCTCTCGTCACTCCGCCCAGGGGGTCAAGTCGGCGGAACGATTGGGGTTGTGCGTCGTCCAGAAGGATCCGCACCCATATATCTTCCAAGATACCGCGTTTGTCTGTTGGACGCCTGGCCTTCGGTGGCGCGAGACGCGTCCCGGACGATGTTCTCGAAATGCTCCTCCTGCGAAAACGAAATGCAGGAAATGGAGTTTTTCGGATACGCCACGGTCGAGCGTCAGTCGTGGTACGTCGCCAGGTCGGCTTCCGTCACCATGAACATCCGCGCCACGCGTTCGTCCGTCGCGTCTGCCAAGCGCGCGCCCTCGGCAAGGAGCATCCGGAGCGCTTCTTTTGAGGGCGGAGAGGCGACGGGCAATGGCTGGCGGGCAGCCTCGTCGTGGCTGCCGCCCTCTGGTCGTCGCCCCGCCGTCTTCTTCACATCCGCCATGGCGTGGAATTGATCACGCACGCGTCATGCTGTCAAGCGCGAGCCCAAACGAGCGCCGAGCCACGTGATAGGAACGGCCCGGTCGGATGGTTCACCCTGCGCGCAAAGGCAACTTCGCCCGCGCCTCTGTCGCCGCCTCGCGTTGCGCGACGACCGCCGGCGACTCGTCCACGCGGTACGTCGCGGGAGCCCGGAGATACGTCACGGCCTCGGGCAACGTCGCGCGCGCCGCGATGGCCCGGTCCCGCCCGGCAGACGGCTGCTCCGGAAGCTCGAGCGTGCGGCCTCCACGCACCCGCGGTCGCGACAGCGGCACGAGCGTCGCCGCGCCGAGATCCTTCGGCGAACGCATCCGCTCGGCCATCAGGTGCACGACATCCGCGACGAGCCGCCCCGCGCTGTCCGTGTAACGCACGACCATCTTCCGCCCTGGCCGCGGCGCCTGCTCGTCGCCGAGATCCGCGGGCGGCACCGACCACGCGCCGCCTTGCTCGAGCGCCACGAGCTCGCACCGCATCGGCAGCGCCCGCGCCTCCGCGTCGTCGAGACCACGCGCGATCCATCCACCCGCGCGCCTGCCGCGCCGCTTCGCCTCGACCAGCATCGCTTCCTCGTCGTCGCCCGGCCCGAGGTCCGCGAGATCGTCCGTATCCAGAGCGCCCCAGCCGTCCACCACCGTCGTCTCGAGCGAAGGCCCCGTCGGCCCGAGGACGAGGCTCGGGCTCGCGCGGAAGGGCATGCCGAGGGCCATGGCCGCGACCACGTTCGTCGTCGCGCTCGCCCCGCCCACGTACGCCGCGCGCGCGACCAGCATCGAAGCCTCGGCCCCGGCCGCATGCGCGCTCGCCCCGTCGATCACGGGATCGCCCGCGGCCGCGAGGTGGAGACGCGCCGTGCGTGTGGCGATCGCGGTCGCGCGTCGCGCCGTCGCCCGGAGGAGCGAGGCGAGCAGCGACGTCTCCAGGAAAGGCCCTTCCACCGTGGCGACCGGCGCGCCGGGGAAGGCGATCGTGCCGTCGGGAACGGCGTCGAGATCGATCGACGGCACGAGGTGCGCGAGCCTCTGCGCGAGGGCGTCCGAGAAGCCGACGAGGCTCTGCGCTGCCGTGATCGCCGCGGGATCGACGAGGGGCCGGCCGAAGAGCTCGAGGGAGCTCTCGAGCCCCGCGATCACCAGGAATCCCGTGTGGGGCGGCGCGGCGCGGAACGACAGCTCGAAGCTCGCGCGGCGATCGCCGAGCCGTGCCGCGAGGATACGATCGGCGTCGAGCAACGCGCGGCCATCGAGGAGCAGGGGGCTACGGTGCGGCATGCTCCAAGAGGGCCGCGCCGCGCGCTCCTTGTCAACCGCCTCGACTGATCCCTCCCGGATCCAACTGGATCGTCCGTGCACCACCCTTCCCGCCTCACCCCCCCTCCTTTTTGCGCGAAAAAGCCATTGCTTCGTCTGGCACCGACCTTGCTATTCGGCGCGGCACCATGAACCAATATGCCAGGACTTTCTTCGGCCGAGCTTCGGGTCTCGCTGCTGCCGCGGCGTTCTTCGGGCTCGGTGTCTTCTCGTTGGGTTGCTCGGGTGACGCGCCGGGGGAGCTCGGCGAGGCCGCGGGCGCGACCGACGATCACGGCGAGGGCACGGGGCAGATCGCCGAGGGTTTTTCGGCAGGGACCGTCGCCGACGCGGCCGCGAGCACCTGCGGCACGGCGAGCGTGAAGGGCCTCTCGTTCCAGATCATCGAGGAGGGCAACTGCGTCGAGCCCGGCGCGTTCGCGCCCCTCACGCTCCCCGCGAACGCCTCGGCGGGATCGGGCGTCTTCCTCTTCATCCAGAAGCCGGCCCGGGACAAACTCACCTCGATCGTCAAGGCCAACGCGGGCAAGACGCTCACCATCAATTCGATGCTGCGCACCGTCGCGCAGCAGTATCTCCTTTACAACTGGTACCAGACGGGCCGCTGCGGCATCAGCCTCGCGGCGAAGCCCGGCAATTCGAACCACGAGACGGGCCTCGCCATCGACGTGCAGGAGTATTCCTCCTGGCGTAGCATCTTCGAGTCGAACGGGTTCAACTGGCTCGGCTCCTCGGACCCCTGGCATTACGACTGGGTCGGGGCGGGTGCCCAGGATCATCGTGGCCTCGACGTCCTCGCCTTCCAGAGGCTCTGGAACCGCAACAACCCCAATGACAAGATCGCCGAGGACGGGAGCTGGGGCCCGGGGACCGAGTCACGCATGCGAAAATCCCCGGCCGGAGGTTTCCCCGTCGGCGCGATGTGTAATGTCCCGCCGCCCGAGCCGACGTGCCAGGCCGTGTTCTCGGACATCTGCGGATCGGCGCACCAGCCGGCGATCGAATGGATGTCCAAGGAAGGTTTGTCCTCCGGGTGCGGCGGCGGCAAGTATTGCCCCGACGAGACCGTCACGCGGGGCCAGATGGCCGCGTTCCTGACGGCGGCGCTGAAATTGCCGGCCGGCCCGGACAAGTTCACGGATGACGAGGGTTCGCCGTTCGAGGACGCCATCAACGCGGTCGCCGCCGCGGGGATCACGAGCGGGTGCAATGTCGACGGCACCCAGTTCTGCCCGGATCAGGAGGTCACGCGCGAGCAGATGGCGACCTTCCTCGTGAAGGGGTTCAAGCTGCCCGCGACCGCGAACGACCTCTTCACGGATGACGAGGCCAGCATGCACGAGGCCAACATCAACGCGCTCGGCGCCGCCGGGGTCACGAGTGGTTGCGACACCGTGAAGAAGCTCTACTGTCCGGCGAACCCGGTGACCCGCGGCCAGATGGCGACGTTCCTGTACCGAGCCATGCTCTGAGGCACGATCCTCCAGGTGCGTGGATCGTTGGGTATCCCACGCGGCCCTCGCCTCGGACGTGAAAGGCTGCAACGCGCTGGCCTTTCACAAATGAAACTGCCTGCCGGCCAGCCGCGGCCAACCTGACGAAAATGCGTCGTTTGGGGCTTGGCCCGTAGGTTGCTTAGTCTATGGCCAGAACGCCTGCTCCGGCTCCCCCCCCCCGCCGTAGAGTAGGCGTTCTGCTTTTTGTCTCGCGGCATTTTGCTCCGTGAGGACATCGCTCCGCCACGCTGCGCTATGTTCCCGTCGGGAGACGGAGGCGACATGCGCAGCGCGTGGATGTGGTTCGGAGGCGTGGCCGGGGTGCTGGCCCTTGCCCAGGGCGTGGGGTGTCTCTCGCTCTCGACGAGTGATGGAGAGGGCGCGGGTGGCGCGGGCGGCGGGTCCGGGGGTACAATCGTGTCGGCCGTTGCGGGGTCGTCCAGCTCGGCCACGACGAGCAGCAGCGGCGGAGGCAGCGAAGGCAGCGGCGGAGGTCCGACCGCGACTTGCTCGGACAACATGCAGAATGGGGACGAGACGGGCGTCGATTGCGGCGGCAAGTGCCCGAAGTGCAACGGCGACGCATGCAGCGGCGCCGACGAATGCAAGAGCAGCTTCTGCGCCGATGGCGTGTGTTGCGACGTGGCCTGCACCGGCACGTGCCAATCGTGCGATCAGATGGCGAACGTCGGCGCGTGCTCGAATGTGCCAAGCGGAAGCGAGGACCCGGGGGTTTGCACGATCTCGTCAGCCTGCGACGGCGCCGGAGCGTGCAAACTCAAGAATGGGCAGGTTTGCGATGGCGACGCCCAATGCCTGAGCAACAACTGCACCGGCGCCCCGAAGACCTGCTCGCCCTGATCGGTTTGCCCCCAGAACCTATAACAATCGCGAGAGGATCCGCGTCCCCTCCACCGTCGACGCCTCATCGAAGAGGTGCGGCAGCGTGATCCGCGGCAGATCGATCTCCTTTTCGATCCGCGCGAGGCTCTCGGCCTGCACCCTCTCCCGCACCGCCCGCCGCGCCCCCGCGACGAGCGCGCTCTCCGCCGTTCCATTCGTCCGTTTCGGCGCGTCGATCGTGAGCAGAGAAGCCTCGGCCGCGAGCCGATCCCGCTCCTCGGGCGAAAACAGCGCAGGAAGGACGCCGTTCACCACGAGGCGAAGCACGGGCAACGTGAGATCCGTGCCAATCGCGTCGATGAGCTCGATCGTCTCCTGCGTCGGCATCTCCTCCGGCAACGTGACGACCACAATGCCGCTCCGCGCCGGATCGCTGAACATCGCCCACGCCTCCTCGGCGTCACGGCGCAAGACGCCCGGCGGCACGACGTCGAGGATCACCTTCGGCACGCGCATCATGTCGAGGCCGTGCCCCGTCGCCGGCGCGTCGAGCAGCACCACGTCGAAGCGCGGACGCCCGTCGGGGAGGAGCTCGGTCGTGTGAAACCACGCCTTGCCGAGCATCGCCCACTCGTAGAGCCCCGGCACCGCGCGGAAGAAGGACTTCGTGTAGCGGTTGTCGAAGACGGCGTGCGCCACGCTGCGCACCTTGAGGACCATCTCCCCGTACTCGACGAGCGCCTTCTCGGGCGAGATGTTCACCGCCCACACGCCCTCGGTGAGGGGCATGAGGTCGTCGCCGATCGGCTTCGTCCCCATGATGGCGGAGAGCCGCTCCTTCGTGTTGCAGAGCGCGACGAGCACCCGCTTGCCCTCGCGCGCGAGCGCCACCGCGAGAGCCGCGGAGAACGTCGTTTTGCCGACGCCCCCCTTGCCCGTGATGAACAGGAAACGGCGCCGCCCGAGGTCATCGACGAGCCGCCCCGGCGCGCGGCCTTGCGAGGGAGAAGAAGGGGGCATGCGAACCGGCGATCCTCTAGGCGACGAGCCCCCGAAAGGCAACCGGCTTCTGCATCTCTTAGAGCCCCGCCGCCCCCGCCGCCCTCTGCTAAACCAGGGGGCCATGCGCGTCACCGAAGCGACCCTCGAGACCCTGAACACGCGCCTCGGCAGCCAGGCGCCCACCGACGTGCTCCGTTTCGTGCACCGGACGTTCGGCCGGAGGGCCGCGATCCTGACCAGCATGCAACGCGCGGGCACCTGGCTCTGCCGCCTCGCCGACCGCGAAGGGCTCGACTTCGACGTGATCTTCGTGGACACGGGCGTCCTGCACGCCGAGACGCTTCGGACGCGGGACGAGCTCGCGCGGACGCATGGGCATCTGCGCGTGACGACGCTCTCGCCCGCCCGCACGTTCGCCGAGCAGACGGCCGAGGAGGGGCTGCTTTACCTCTCGCGCGAGGGCCAGGAGCGCTGCTGCGAGCGACGGAAGTCGGCGCCGCTCCAGGCGATCCGCGGCCGTTACGACGCGCTCGTCTCGGCGCTACGGAAGGACGAGGGCGGCGCGCGCGAAAAAACGCGCCCGCTCGGGATCGACCACGCGATGGGCGCGCTGCGTGTCCACCCGCTCGTGCACGTGACGAACGAGGCGCTCGACCGGGCGATCGCCGCGGATCCGGGCGTCGTCCTGAACCCGCTCCACGCGATGGGTTTTCGCACGATCGGTTGTTTTCCCTGCACGACCCCGGTGCGCGAGGACGAGAGCGATCGCGCCGGCCGCTGGAGGCATTTGGCGGGCGTCGAGTATTGCGGGATCAATCCCGTGGACCGGGGCGCCCTCGCGGCGGGGATCGAATTGGACGATCGTTATGCGGAGGCGCTCTCCGGCGAGCCGTAGGAGGCCGCGGCGCGCGTCGATCCGCCAACTCGGCCCGCCTGTCAAGGCTCTCGATCGCCACGGGTCAACCACCTTGCTGGACCACGAAACGAGCGGGCCGAGGCCCGAGCGGACCGAGAAGTTCCGGCGCGAAGCCCCTTTCGCGCCACCTTGTGCTTGACGAAAAGCCTCGCAGAGGTGATTCCGGGACGCAAATGGCAGCGAGCTACTTCGACGTGGACGGCACGCTGATCCGCACGAACCTCGTCCACCCCACGCTTTATTACGTCCTGAACCAGAACACGCCGCTGCACAGCCTCGCGAAGCTCGGCACCGCGATGCTCAAGGCTCCGTGGATGGCGTGGGCCGAGACGCGGGACCGACGCATCTTCAACGAGCTGCTCTTCACGTCGTACGGCGGGATGAGCGAGGACCGGCTCGTGGGGCTCGCGGTCGAGACGTTCGAGCGCGTGATCAAGCCCAACATCTATCCAGGCGCGCGGGACCTCGTGCAGACGAGCCTCGACAAGGGCCACGACGTGGTGCTCGTTTCAGGCGCGCTCGACTTCCTCATGCGCCTGCTCGCCGAGCACCTCGGCGCGACGGACGTTATCGCCAACCGCCTCGAGATCAAGGACCGCTTCGCCACGGGCAAGCTCCTCCGCCCCGTCGTCGCGGGCCCCGAGAAGTCGCGGCTCATCCGCGAGCACGCCCGCGGTCGTGGTCACGACCTCGACGAGTGTTTCGCGTACTCCGATAGTTACTCCGACGTCCCCATGCTCAGCATCGTCGGCCACCCGGCCGCGGTGAACCCCGACCGCAAGCTCTCCCTGCTCGCGAACGCCTACCACTGGCCCATCATCCACGTCGACTGAAGCGGGCGGGAATTGCCGCCGAATACGAGAATGCCATGAGCCATCCCAGTGTCGTGACGATCGACAGCCGCAGCGCACCCCGCGTCCTCTTTTCGGGCGACAGGCTCGTCGAGGTCGACCTGCCGACCGGCAGCCGCGTCATCTACCCGAAGCCCCCGCTGAAGCCGCTCAAGGACGTCGACGCGGCCATCCGGTACGCGATCAACCACCCGTACAACTCCGAGCCGCTCTACGCAAAGCTCAGGCCGGGGATGAAGGTGACGATCGCGATCGACGACATCTCGCTCCCCTTGCCGCAGATGAAGCGGCCCGACATTCGCGAGCGCGTGCTCACGGTGGTGCTCGACCTGCTCGCCGATTACGGCGTGGACGACGTCGAGATCATCATCGCGACGAGCGTGCACCGCCGCATGAAGGACTGGGAGATCCGGCACGTCGTCGGCGACAAGATCTTCAACGCCTTCTGGCCGAAGAGGCTCTACAACCACGACGCCGAGAACCTCGCCAACATGAAATACCTCGGCACGACCGAGGAGGGCGAGGAGGTCGAGCTCAATCGGCGCGCCGTCGAGAGCGACCTCATCATTTACGTGAATCTGAATCTCGTGCCCATGGACGGCGGCCACAAATCGGTCGCCGTGGGCCTCTGCGGGTACCGGAGCCTGCGCGCGCACCACAACCCGCGCGTGATGCGGCAATGTTATTCGTACATGGACCCGAAATCGTCGGCGCTGAACACGAGCGTCGTGCGTATGGGCCGGCTCGCGAACAAGAAGCTCAACGTCTTCACGATCGAGACGACGATCAACAACCGGATGTTCGATACGCCGCTCGAGTTCCTCGGGAAAAACGAGGATGACCTGTCGCGGACCGAACGAAATGCCCTGCGTGCCCTCCGTTTCTCGCTGGATCACATCCCCCAGCCCGCGCGCCAGGCGATCTTCCAGCGCGTGCCCTCGCCCTTCGGCGTGACGGGCGTCTTCGCCGGCGAGACCGAGGCCGTCCACGAGCACACGCTCCGCAAGAGTTACGAGCAATACGCGGTCCCCGTCGTCGGGCAGAGCGACATTCTGATCACGGGCATCCCCTACATCAGCCCGTACAACGTGAATTCGTTCCTGAACCCGCTGCTCGTGCAGGTGATGGCGAACGGGTATCTCTTCAACCTCTACCGCGGCGCGCCGATGGTGAAGAAGGGCGGCACGATGATCATCATGCATCCGTGCACCGACCAGTTCGACAACGAGCACCACGCGCCGTACATCGAGTTCGTGCACCGGGTGCTGCCCGAGACGCGCGACGCGATGGAGCTGCACAAGATCTGGGAGCCCAAGTTCGCGAAGAACCCGGCGTACATCGAGATGTACCGGTACGGTCACGCCTATCACCCGACGCACCCGTTTTTCATGTGGTACTGGGGCGAGGCGGGGCGGCAGCACCTCGGCCGGGTGATCGTGGTCGGCGCCGACAACGAATACATCCCGCAGCTCCTCGGCTGGGAGACGGCGCGGACGATGGACGAGGCCCTGCGTATGGCGAAGCAGAGCGCGCCGCCGAACCCGGACATCATGACCCTGCATTGCCCGCCGATCTTCATGGCGGACATGACCCCCGAAAAGCAGCGCGCCCCGCTCGCGGCGCTGCCGGACGGCCAGGGATAGAGGCGTTTTTCGGGGGGGGGCGCCGCTCAGCGCGGTCTGGCGGCGGGCGGGAGATCGATATCGTTCCCGCGGTCGCCGTACACGATGTTCCGGATACGCGTGTTGCCCAGGAAGTCGTGCGGGAAGCCGAGCTCGATCTTGCTCACCTCGTTCAGGCGGCGGAGCTGCTCTTCATTGAGCGTGAAATCGAGGCAGCCCATCACGTCCTTGATCTGCGAGGCCTTGCGCGCGCCCAGGATCGGAACGACGTTCGCGCCGCGCTGACGCACCCAGTTCGTCGCGACCTGCGCCGAGGTCTTGCCGAGCTCGTCCGCGATGGCGTCCACGGTCTTCGCGATGGCGAGGTTTTTCGGCGAGAGCCGCTGCTCGTTGCCCGCGGCGCGTTTCGTGTCTTCGGGCGTGCCGCTCCCGCGCGAGTACTTGCCCGTGAGCACGCCTCCGCCGAGCGGGGCCCACGGCGTGAGCGTGATGCCGAACGCCTCGGCCATCGGGACGAGCTCACGCTCCACCGTCCGCTCGATCAAGCTGTATTCGACCTGGAGCGCCGCGAAGGGCGTGGAGCCCCGGAGGCTCGCCAGGGTATTAGCCTGCGAGACGACCCACGCGGGCGCATCCGAGATGCCAATCGAGAGGACCTTGCCCGTGCGCACGAGGTCGTCGAGGCCTCGCATGACCTCCTCCACGCCCGTCGTGAAATCCCACGCGTGGACCCACAAGAGGTCGATGTAATCGGTCCCGAGCCGCCCGAGGCTCTTCTGGACCGCCTGGACCATGTTTTTCCGCGAGTTCCCAGAGGCGTTGGGATCCCCCGCGGCCGTCGAGAGGGTGAACTTGGTCGCGAGCACCCAGCGATCGCGGTTCCCCGTGATGATCTTGCCGCAGATCTCCTCGGTATGGCCCTCGTGATACTTGTTGGCCGTATCGAGGAAATTGCCCCCGGCCTCGGCGAACGCCGCCGCGACCTCGATGGACGTCGCCTCGTCCGCCCCGAATCCCCACCTGTCGCCGAAGCTCATCGTGCCAAGGCAGAGCTCCGACACCTTGATCCCCGTACGACCCAAAAGCTTGTAACGCATGCTTCCTCCGCGGTGAATGATGTCCGTAGCCTCGATCCGGCGAGGAATCAAGGCAAAGGCGGAGGCTTGGCCTCGCGTTTTTCCTGCCAGTACCCGTACCCCACGCGGATCACCACGAGCACGATCGCCGAGAAGCCGAGGCCCGCCATTTTGGGGATATCGAGCGCGAACCCGAAGACGAGGACGAGCACGCCGAGGGCCAAGCCGAGCAGAGGGCCCTTGATACGCAGCTCGCGCTCGGCTTTCGCCATCTCCGCCGTCGCGCGGTCGAAACACGCTTTGCAGCGCACGCCGTCCACGGAGGTGCATGCATTGCAGAGGGGGTCGCGGCAGATCCCACAAGCGAATTTTGCTTCGGGCGCCGTCCCTGGGCTGCGATACCCACCGGGGCCGCCGGGATGCACCTTGCAGACGGCGTCTTTCTGCGGCTTGCGCCGCGGGATCGGCTCCTCCGAGGGCGGCACCTTCACGCCCTCGATCCAGATCTCGCTCCGCGCGACGTCGAGGTTACGCACGCGCCGCAAGATGACGTCGCGCTTGCCGACCTTCAGCGGATAGTCCGCGAGCAGGTGCGTCGGTATCATGACGCCGTCCTGCCGTTTTTCGTCGATCACTATCGACAAAAGTGCGGTTCCCACGCCGATCTCCAAGCGATGTTTCCCGATGGACCAGCCGCTCGCCATGCCGGCCATCTACCACGAAGGCGCGTCGGCGCGAAGGACTGCCGTGGACCCTTGTCAAATCCAATGGTTCCGCCACAATGCCGCCGTGCTGCCCCGAGCCCCCGCCACGCGCCCGATCGAGCCTCCGCCGGACCTGACGATCCCCGCGCCGGGCTCGGAGACGGCGAAAGGCGTGCTTTCCCGCGCCCTCGGCCGCCTCATGCCCGAGCTCTTGACCGCGGGGCAGGGCCACTCCCTCACGCCCGAGGCGCGCGCGGATCTCGCGGTCTTTCATACGCTCTGTCGCCACATCGCCGGGACGAACCCCGGCGCGCTACCGAGCCTCCTGCGCCGCACGGCCATGGGGACGCTCGTCCGCTGCCTGCGGGACCCTCGTCGCGGCGATTCGGAGGCGCTCGTGCGGGAGCTCGTGGGGGTCTTTCTTTTCCACCTCGCGCGCGCCTCGGCGCTTCCCCGGGCCATGCGGCAAAAAGCGCCCCCGACGCGGCTCGTCTCCAGCACGTTTGGCGTCGTGCTCGGTTTGCCCGAGGACACGCGCGCGCTCGTGTTCGAGAATGGGGGCAAGATCGTCGTGGAGCGCGCCGAAGGGGCGACGACGATCCCCCTCGAAGCGCTGGAGTCCAAGCGATCGGGTTTTTCAGCGAAGGTGGGCGGCGTGGCCGTTTCGCGCCCGTTCTTTTCAATCGACGGGAACACGTCCCTCGCGCTCGCCGATACCAATCCGCTCGCCATGGTCGAGGCGCATCCCGACAAGGAGGGCAATACGATCGATCTCGGCGGCAAGGACGTGGCGGAATGGACGCGCGTGCTCTCCGAGGCGCTCGATCTCGTGCGGGATCACCTGCCCGATCTCCGGCGCGAGATCGAGCTTTTCGTGCAGCAGATCGTGCCCGTCGGATACCACGACGAGAAGCACCTCTCCGCGTCGTACCAGGAGGCGATCGGGACGATCTACATGTCGCTGCATCCGAACCTCATGACGATGACGGAGGCGGTGATCCACGAATTTTCGCACAACAAGATCAATGCTCTTTTCGAGATCGATCCGGTGCTCGAGAACGCGTTCTCGCCTCTCTATACCTCGCCCGTGCGCCCCGACCCGCGCCCCTTGCACGGCGTCTTGCTGGCGGTTCACGCGTTTTTGCCCGTAGCGCGGCTCTACGAGCGCATGATCGAGGCGGGACACCCCCTCTCGAAGAAACCGGGCTTTTCGGAGAGATTCGCGCGCGTGCGGCAGATCAACGCGGAGGGCGCGGAGGTGCTGCTCGGCCATGGGAGGCCGACGGCCGTGGGGAAGGCGCTGCTCGACGAGATTCAGCGGTGGGACGATCATTTCAAGGGATGGGGCTCGTGAGGAGGGGCCGAGGGGCCAGGCGAAACGTATATCGCTAGAAGTTCTTCCGGCCTTGCTTCGCCCGGTCGATCCCTCTACACGCGCTTTCATGGCCAACGTTCCGCCTCCGCTCCGTGCCCTGCCCGTGGCCCTCGCCCTCGTCGCCGCCTCTGCGTTCGCGGACGAGCCCGTGACGGAGCCCGCTGCCGTTTCGGCTCCCGCCGCCGAGCCCGCTGCCGCTCCCGCTGCCGTCGCCGCTGCCGCGCCCGTTGCCACTTCCGCGCCTGCCGCTGCTCCCGTCGCCGCTGCCGCGCCCGCCGCTGCACCCGCCGCTGCACCCGCGCTTCCGAGCCCGCCCGGACCCTGGTACCGCATCCGCGCCGTCGCCGAGCTCGGGTTCCTGGCCGTGCTTTCGCATAAGATCCAGTCCGGTCGGGACGGGACGTATTTCGATTACGTCAAGCAGGGCGGCCAGGACAACCTCTACGCCGTCGCGCGCTTCAGCCTCGAAGCCGAGCTTTATCGCCGGCACACGCTGGTTTTTCTCTACCAGCCCCTCGACCTCCAGACGAGCATCGAGCTCCAGAGTGATCTGCGCATCGCCGGCCGCGACTTCCCCCAGGGAACGCCCCTCGATCTGCGTTACGGTTTCCCGTTTTACCGGGGCAGCTACCTCTACGACCTCGCGGCGAGCCCGAAACACGAGCTCTCGATCGGGCTCGGCATGCAGATCCGGAACGCGACGATCGATTTCAGCTCGAAGGACGGCACGATCTTCTCGTCGCAGCGCGACATCGGGCCGGTGCCGCTGCTGAAGAGCCGCGGGCGCTACTCGTTCGAGCGTGGCGGTTTCATCGGCTACGAGGTCGACGGCATCTACGCCCCGATCAGCGTGCTCAACGGCAGCGACAACGAGGTCACGGGCGCGCTCGTGGACCTCAGCCTGCGCGGCGGGCTCGCGCTGCCGGCGAACGGCGAGATGTTCTTGAACCTGCGTTACCTCGGCGGCGGCGCGGTCGGCCAGGGTGATCCCGAGCCGACGTACGACGGCTACACGAGAAACTGGCTGCACTTCCTCACGGTCTCGATCGGAGCCTCGATCGCGACGTTTTGAGCGACTCTGTCCAGACGATCAGGGCGCCGCGATGGCGCGGTCGACGATCCCGCCGACATGCGAGAGCGCATGTTCGAGGTCAAAACATCGATCGAGCTCGCCCGCGGGCAAACGCGCGTGGATGTCCGGATCGGTCGACAGAAGGTCGCGGAAAGAGCCCTCGCCGGCGAGGGTCTTCATCGCGTTGCGTTGCACGAGCACGTACGCCTCCTGCCGGCGCAGGCCGTGCGAGACGAGCGCGAGCAGGACCGCCTCGCTGAAGAAGAGGCCGCCCGAGAGCGAGAGGTTCTTCCAGAGCCCCTCCTCGCGCACGACGAGGCCCTCGACGAGCGAGGTCGTGCGCTCGAGCATGAAGCCGAGCGTGGTCGTCGCGTCGGGCGCGATCATGCGCTCGACCGAGGAGTGCGAGATGTCGCGTTCGTGCCAGAGCGCGACGTCTTCGAGCGCGGGGATGGCCGCGGCGCGCACGATGCGGGCGAGGCCGCAGAGGTTCTCGCTCAGGATGGGGTTACGCTTGTGGGGCATGGCGGAGGAGCCTTTTTGCCCTTCCGTGAAGCGCTCCTCGGCCTCGGCGACCTCGGTGCGTTGCCAGTGCCGGACGTTGGTCGCGAACCGCTCGATGCCCGCGGCGACGAGCGCGAGGGCGTTGAAAAACGCGGCGTGGCGATCGCGGGGGACGATCTGCGTGGCGACGGTCTCGGGGCGCAGGCCGATCGCCGAGAGCGCGCGCGCCTCGACGATCGGCGAGAGGTGCGCGTAGGTGCCGACCGCGCCGGAGATCTTGCCGACCGCGATCTCGTGCCTCGCCTCGCGTAGTCGCGCGCGACCCCGCTTCATCTCGGCGAGGTGTCCGGCGAGCGCGAGGCCGAAGGTGATGGGCTCGGCGTGCATGCCGTGGCTCCGGCCGATCATGGGCGTCCTTCGGTGCTCGTCCGCGCGGCGCGAGAGCGCGACGATGAGGCCGTCGATCCGTTCGAGCATGAGATCCGCGGCGCGGACGAGCAGCACGGCGAGGCTCGTGTCGAGCACGTCGCTCGACGTCATCCCGCGATGTAGCCACCGCGCGTCCGGCCCCGCGAGCTCCTCGACGTGCGTGAGGAACGCGATGACGTCGTGCTTGACCGTGCGTTCGATCTCCTCGATGCGGGCGGCATCGAGCCGCAGGTTCTTGTCTCGTAACGAACGGGCCACGCCGACGGGCACGAGGCCTTCGGCCTCCATCGCCTCACAAGCGGCGAGCTCGACGTCGAGCCACACGGCGTAACGGGTGTCGGACGACCAGAGCGCGGCGAACGCGGGCGGGGTGTATCGCGGGATCATTCGCCGCGAAAGCTGGGAGAAGTCGCGCGCGCCGTCAAGCGGGCAGGACCTCGATGGCGCGGCAGGAAAGGCGACGGGCTCGGCCGGGCCGTGCTAGGCTCGCCGCTGTACTTTTCAGGGGGCTCCATGAGCACCGACTTGATCAAAACCGGCCTCGTGATCGCGGGCCGCTACCGCATCGTCAAGCAGCTCGGCGAGGGCGGCGTAGGGGCTGTGTATCTCGTGCAGCACGTCCACACCGACGAGCGCCTCGCGCTCAAGGTGCTGCACAACGAGACGCTCTCCGATCCGAGCACGATCGAGCGGTTCCGGACCGAGGCCCGGGCGCCGGCGCGTATCGACAGCGACCACATCGTGCGTGTCACCGACGCCGACGTCGCCCCCGAGCTCAAAGGCGCCCCGTTCCTGGTGATGGAGTACCTGCGCGGGCGCGACCTCGCGGGCGAGGCCGAGGCGCGCGGCAAGCTCGACCCGAAAGAGGTCGTGGTCTACCTGCGCCAGGCCGCGCGCGCGCTCGACAAGGCCCACGCGATCGGCATCGTTCATCGCGATCTCAAGCCCGAGAACATCTTCCTCGCGATCCGCGAGGACGGCACGCCCAGCGTGAAGCTGCTCGACTTCGGCATCGCGAAGCTCATGGGCGGCGCCGCGAGCTCGATGGGCTCGCACTCGAAGACCAAGACCGGCGCGATCTACGGCACGCCGCTCTACATGGCGCCGGAGCAGGCGCGCGCGCACGCCCATCTCATCGGGCCGCACACGGACGTCTGGGCCCTCGGCCTCATCGCCGCGCGTCTCTTGCTCGGCTTCGATTACTGGCAGGCCGAGACGATCAGCGACCTCGTCGTGCAGATCGTCGTCGACCCGATCCCGCCGCCGAGCGAGAAAGGCAGCACCTTCGGACCCGCATTCGACGCGTGGTTTCTGCGCTGCTGCAACCGCGACCCGGCCGCGCGCTTCCGCACGGCGGGCGAGGCGATCACCGAGCTTTCTGCCTCGCTCGGCATTGTCGAAGGCACAGCGCTCGTGCTCGAGGTGACCGAGATCCTGCAAAAGGAGACCGCCGCGCAGGGCGCGCCCAAGAACACGATCGCCGGCGCGCCGCTGCCGGTCGCGCAGAGCGACGACGGTTCGAGGGCCCTCACGCCGCTGGGCGCGGCGCCTACAGCGTCGCAGGCGGCCATGGGCGCGACGGTGCTCGCCACCTCCACGGCCGTTCCGCTGCCGCAAACCGAAGCCGCGCAGAACACGTCCGGCAGCAAATCCACGATCGTCGCCGTGGCTGCCATTGCATTGCTCGGCATCGTGGGCGCCGTCGTGGTCCTCGGCTCGAGGGGCGGCGAAACCACGAAAAGCGATGCGGCTTCCCCCGGCGAAACCGCGCCCTTGCCGATTCCCACGGTGACGCCCAAAGCCACCGTGACGGCCGATCCTCCGGCGAACGTCGAGCCCGTCGCGTCCGCCTCGTCCGAGCCCGCGGCGCCCCCGCCCACGGCCGCGGCGAAGACCGCTCCCGCCTCCACCGTCACCTCGGGCCGCACCCATACGGCGGCGCCGATCCCAACCACCAAAAAGAAGCCGAACGATGACGACCTCATGTCCGGCCGCCGCTGAAACCGCGCGGCGGATTGGTTTTCGCCTCGTCGCCCCCGCCCTCCTCGGCGCGGCGATCTCGATGGCCTCGGCCCCGGCGCTCGCGAACGATCCGGCCGCGGCGGAAGCCTTGTTCCAGGTGGCCAAAGGCCTGATGGACAAGAAAAACTACGCCGAGGCCTGCCCGAAATTCGAGGCGAGTTACAACCTCGACCCGGCGATCGGCACGAAGCTGAACCACGCCGATTGTCTCGAAAAACAGGGCAAACTCGCGCGCGCCTGGGTCGCGTGGGGCGATGCGCGCGAGCAGGGCAAACGCGAGAACGACACGCCGCGGGCAGAGCTCGCCGCGCGCCGGCAAAAGGAGCTCGATCCACGCGTCCCGCGGTTGACCGTCGACGTGAAGGGAAGCGTCGAGGGGCTTTGGGTGTATCGCGACGAGGTGAAGCTCGACCCGGCCTCGTTCGGGGTGCCGCTGCCCGTCGACCCGGGCAAACACGCGGTGACGCTCCGGCGCGGCAAGGACGTGCTGAAAGAAACGAGCGTCGAATCGAAAGAAATGGGCAAGGACCAGGTCACGCTCGACGCGACGGACGTCCCGCCGCCCACGCCCGAGCAGCTCGTGCGGACGCAGCCGCAGACGCAGGTGACGCCGGTTGGCCCTGAAAAACCTAAATATCGGATCGCCAGGGTCCGACGCAGCACGGGCATGATGATTGGCGGAATCGCGCTGACAGGCGTGGGCAGCATCGTCGCGATCGTCGGCGGTGTCATGCTCGGCGCCGATGAGATCAAGGGCGCGGTGACCGGTGACAAGGAAAACTCGGGCGGCTTGGGGACGCTCGTCGTGGGTGGTGTCATGATGGGCGGCGGCATCGCGCTCGCCATCATCGGCGGCCAGAAAATCGAGAGAAAACTCGAAGTGACATACGCGCCCGAGCTCTTCATCGGGCCGAGGTCCGTCATGGTGCGCGGGCATTTCTGACGGCCCCCATGAACCGAGGCATGCAAGCGGTTTGCCTCCTCGCGCTCTCGGGCGCTCTGTCCGGCTGCATTGCATTTCCGTTTAAGACGCCGCGTCTCCGCTGAGCTCGCCGCGCCGCCCGCGGCGGAGCGTGGCCGTCCGTATACGCTGCCGCGCAGCGCGTCTTGCCCAGCTTCCGCTCGGAGAGTCAGCGAGGGGGGCTTGCGACCACGCGACGCGATCAGAACATTCGCTGGCAATGGTCGCCCTAGCTCCGTCCACGGTAGAGACCGGCTCCGAAGCAGATGCCCGAGGCAACGACGAAATCACGCAACCGAGGCTACGCGCCGTCCCCGTTCTCCCAGCCGACGCGGAAGAGCGCAAAACGCCGCCGATCGAGCGCAAGAAGGACCCCTACATCGTACTCGTAGGGCTCGACCTTTCGGAGCCAGGCGGCAGGGCCTGGCGGTTCGCTTTCGACCTGGCGGAGCTGCGGGGCGAGGAGACCGAGATTCACGCCGTGGTGATCGGGGCGCGCGGAATGGCGCCGCAAATCAAGGACGTGGCCACGCCGCGCGTATCGACGACGCACACGAGCGAAGGCAAACTTCCGCCGCTGAAGGTGCTCGAACATCGCTCCGCGGGCGGGCAGGCGCGGCTCATGGCCATGCATTACCGGGACGGACGGCCCGACCGAGCCATCGTGCGGCTGGCGCTCGAAATCGGGGCCGACCTCATCGTGGTCGCGAGCCACCCGCCGAGCCGCCTCGAGCGTCTTTTCGGTGGCCCACTCGCCGATCGAATCGCACGAAATGCGCCATGTCCCGTGGTGATCGTCCGCCCGAAGCGCGACGACGACGACCCGGGCGTCGACCAGTACGAACCCCACCTCCGTTGACGACGCAAATCAGGGCACGCCGGCGACCTTTTGCACCTCGGCGCGGGTGATCCCCTCGGCCGTGCCTCCCTCGCGGGGATCGGCGAATCCATAGGCGAAGCCCGTGGCCGGGTCGACGAGGATGTCGTTCGCGTCGCCTTGCGAAAGATTGCTCAGCTCGATCGTGTGCCCGCGCCGCGTGAGCTCGGCGAGCACCTCCCGCGGCAGAGGGCGTTGCTTCTCCACGCGCAGTTTGTCTGGCTGGAACTGGTGGTGGACGCGTCCGCTCGCGACGGCCTCGTCGATCGTCATGCCCCAGTCGACGAGGTTTCGGAAGACCTGGGCCACGGTGTTGGGGATCGTGTCGCCGCCGGGCGAGCCGAGCACCATCGTGAGGCGCCCGTTCTGCGTGACGATCGTCGGCGACATGGACGTCGCCATGCGTTTGCCTGGCGCGACGGCGTTGGGGCCGTCTTTCGAGAAGCCGCCGAGGGCGTTGCCGAGCAGGACACCCGTCCCGGGCACGACGACCTTCGCGCCAAAACCAGCCGAGAGCGTGTATGTGCAGGCGACGGCGTTGCCCTCGGCGTCGACGACCGAGAAGTGCGTCGTCTCGGGGGACTCGTGCGTGGCTTCGGGCGCCGCGGCGAGCGTGGAGGAGGGCGTCGCGCGTGTGAGGTCGATCGGCGGCGTGCGTGTCGCGAGGTGTTTGCCGGAGAGCAGCCGCGTGATCGTCGCGTCGAGGTCCTTGGGACCGAAGTCCGGATCGGCCGCGACGAGCCTCCTTTCGGCGTATGCGCGGCGCGCGGCCTCGACGAAGAGGTGGATCGCCTCGGCCGAACCGGGCTTCTGCTCGTGTGCCTGCGCGCGCTCGAGCGAGAGCATGATCTGCGCGAAGGCGATGCCACCCATCGACGGCGGCGGCGCGGTCTCCACCGAGAAACCGCGATACGAAAACCGCAGAGGCGTGCGCAGCTTCGCGTGGTAGTCGGCCATGTCCTTGGCCGTGACGTACCCGCCGCCCTTCTTCATCGCGTCGTCGATCGCGCGCGCGAAAAACCCCTCGTAAAACGCGCGCGGTCCCTCCTTCGCGATCGCCTCGAGCGTGCGCGCGAGGTCCGGCTGACGCACGCGTTCGCCTTCGCCGAGCGGCTTTTTCCCCTTGCCCCAGATCGCGCGGGCGACCGGGTCGCGCTTTAGTTTGTCCCAGGCCCACGCGAGCGTGAGCGCCTGTCGCGGGCCGAGCGTGTGGCCCTTCTTCGCGAGCTCGATGGAGGGCGCGACGAGCTCGGCGAGGGGCCGCGTGCCGAATCGTTCGAGCGCCAAGGACAAACCCGCCACGGTGCCGGGCACGCCCGCCGAACGCAGCCCGATGCCGCCGTCGTGGTCGAGCATCGCGAGCACCTTCTCGGTCGTCGCGCCGGAAGCGGGCGCTGATTCGCGAAAGTCGATGAAGTGCGATTCGCCGCTCTTCAGCCGGACGAGCATCACGCCGCCGCCGCCGATGTTGCCCGCCGACGGGTGCGTGACGGCGAGCGCGTACGCCACGGCGACGGCCGCATCGACGGCATTTCCCCCGCGCCGCAGCACGCTCGTGCCGATACGCGTCGCGTTGGGCTCGACCGAAGCGACGAGGCCCGCCTCGCCCCGCACGGCGCGTTTGCCACCGGGGCGCAGCGCGACGGGCGGATCGGGCGGTGGTGGGGCCGGGTAGGGCTCGGGGGCGGGCGTGGGGGCCACGGACGTCGCCGCGACGGGCTCGCTCGCGGCCGAGGTGCTCTCCGAGGGGGGCGGGTGAGGGGTCGCGGCGTCGTCGCGCGGCGAGGGCGTCTGGGTGACGCAGGCCGAAACGAGCGCCGCCGCGAGGAGGAGGGACGGGGCGGCGGCGCGCCAGGGTCTCGGGCTCGCGGGCATCGGCGGGGACGACTCTATCGCAAGCCCGCGCGCGGCCGGCGACTACTTCTTGTTCTTGCGGCGGCCGAGCGCGAGGCCAAATGCGGCGATCGCGCCGAGGATCCCGGCCGCGCTGCTGGAGGACCGCGCCGGGCTCTGGGCGCACGAGACGCCCGCCTCGGCCTCGGCCGTGCAGGTGCCGCCGTTGCACTGCGCGTCGCCTCTCGCGTAGCCCTCGACCTTGATCTGGAGGAGGCTCTCGAGCTGCGCGACGCACTGGTCGATCTGGTCGCCGACGTCGAGGAACTGGCCGTCGCAGAAGAGCGCGCCCTCGGGCTTCTGGCAGGCGACCTCGCAGCCGCCCTGGAGCTCGGTCTCGCACGAGACGAAGCCCTTCGCCTGGCAGTCGATCTGGCAGTCGATGTTCGCCTTGGCGTCACACGAGCCCGTGCAACATCCCTGGCATTGCGCCTGGCAGTCCGCTTCGGGCGGGTTGGCCTCGCAGCGCGCGTCGCACTCGCCGCCGCACGTGGCCTCGCACGAGGCGCGGCAGCGGGCGCTGTCCGGGGCCGCGGCGCACGAGGCGTCGCAGCTGCCGCCGCAGTCGGCGCGGCAGGAAGCGGAGCAGTCGAAGTTGCCGGGGTTGACGTCACATTGCGCCTCGCAGCTGCCCTGGCAGGCCGCGGTGCACTGCGCGTCGACCTGCGCGTTGCACTGGCCGTTGCAGCCGACGTAGAGGTCGGCGGCGCACTGGACGCGGAAGTTCAAGGGTTGGCAGGAAGCGACGCAGCCGCCCGAGACACGCATCTCGCATTGGGCGTTGGCGGCGAGCTCGATGCTCCCGCACCGGTCGAGGCTGGCGGCGTCGGCGGACGAGGCGAAGCCAAAGACGGTGGCGGCGGCGAAGGCGGCGGCGAAGATCGGGGCAAGGGAAGTACGCATGGGTTGTTCTCCTGGGTGGACGAGGGTTCCCTCGATCGGGGCGCCCCTGGTGCAAGGGAGCGACCACCGGCGAAGGTACGTCCAGCGTTCGACGATCCGCCGAGGAATTCGAATCGATGGGCTTCCGCCATTCACGTCGCCTCGGACGGTGCTGTCATACCGCCGGTAGGCCCGACGACCAGCCGAGGCTCACGGCGTGATCTGGCTGGTGATCCGTCCGGGACCGAACCGCGCGACCACGCCTTTGCGTGGCGCCCCCGGCATGCTGCCCGTCACGAAGTTCCCGCCGCCGGCCCAGTACGTGCCATTCCCGTCGGCCCAGGCCGCGTGCAGATCGGCATAAGGTGGCACGTCGAACTCGTCCACCCAGGTCCCGGCGTCGAGACGTTGCTTCGCCCCGCCAGAGCCCACGAGGACGACCTCTCCCGGCGCACCGCAGGCCACGCCGTTCAAGCTGTTCGTGAGGGCGACGTCGACCTTCTGCCAGGAGGTGCCGTCGGAGCGGAGCACGTCGAACCCGCCGACGGCGTAAACCTCGTTCGGGCCACAACCAGCCACCGTAAAAAGCGTGCCACTCGCGAGGGGCGGATCCGATTCGAGGGCCCAGTCTGCGTCCTTCTTATGCCAGATCGTGCCGAGCTCGCCGACCACGTAGAGGTCGTCCGAGCTCGCGCCCCAGACCTTGTAGAGAGCGCGGCCGAGCGGAGCGCCGGGCAGGGTCACCGGCGACCAGGAGGTTCCGTCCCAGTGGAGAACGACGTCGTTAGGCGCGCCCACGCCGCCCTCGGGGGTGCCGCCGACGGCCCAGGCGTCCGTCTTCGAGGCCACCCAGACGCCCCACATCGTCGCAGTCGTGCCGGAAACGTGCTCGGTGAAGGTCGCGCCGTCCCAGTGGGTGATGCGGCCCTCTTCTCCGACCATCCAGACGTCGTCGTCGCTCGACCCGGAGACCCACCAGTACGTCTCGTCGCCGCCGGGATGGAGCTCCCTCCATGCGTCGCCGTCGAAGCGCACCACGAGCGTCTCCTGTCCGTTTCCGAGCGGCCCTCCGACCGCGTAAACGTCCTCGGGACCGCTGCCCCACACGCTGAGCACCGCGCGGTCGAGGTCGCCCTCGTCGAGCACGACCTGCCACGCCGCCGGCTCCGGGGCGGGCGGCGGTTCCACGGGCGGATCGGAGCATCCGAGCGCGAGAACGAGAGGCGCGGCGAACACGATCTCGCGTGGGGTACGTCGGCGCATCACGGGGATCCTCCGTCCTCGCACGCCATGCCGAGCACGTAGTCCGCGGCGCACATGCAGAGACATTCGGCCTCGCGCCCCGGCTCGTCGCAACGCGGGATCACGTTCATCACCTTCGTGACCTTGCGCCCGTCGCGGTCGGTGAGCGAGACCGTGAGCTCGTAGGGTTTGTCGAAAAGGTCCTCCTCGGCCCACTGGTTCGGGCAAGCGGCGATGTTCGCGAACGTGGAGATGTCCGTCGGCGCGCTTCGTCCGTAGCCGTCCCCGGTGGGCTCGAGGTTGAGGATGCGATTGTCGAGACGAACCTGCTTGGTCACCGGATCACGCAACGCGCCCGCGACGCGTACGCCGCACGGATCCACGTTCGTCGCGCGCACGCCGGCAAACACGACGCGCCCGCCCTGGGGCGGGAAGATCAAGGAGACGCTCGATCCTTCCGCCACGGCTTCGATCTCGCCCTCGGGGTCGAGCGCGATGATCTCCATCATGGGTTCGGCCGAGGGATCGCCGAGATACGCGAGCTTGCAGCCTCCGATGATCACCCCCGCGTCTGTCTCCGGGGGCGGGTCGGGCGAGCTGCAAGCGGCGCACGCGAGGAGCGCGACGAACGAAAGCGCGAGGGTGAGCCGGCGTTTGTCCACGGCTAGAAGCAGTTGATGTCGTCGGTCTTCGGGTAGTAGTAGACGAAGATGTTGCAGTGCTCGTTGGCCTCGACGATCGGGCCGAACGTGTAGCAGCAGTCGTCCGCGCCCTCCTTGTCGAGCGCGTTCAGGCCGTCGCAGCCGATGGCGGGCTCGGGCATCTGCCACTGGTACGAGCACGAGTAAAACACGCCTCCGCCCGCGGGGACCTCACGGTCGAGCTCGGGCGAGATGAGCATCGGCGGCTCGTTCCAGGCCTGCGAGGAGTAAAAACGATCCGCGGGCGGCGGCTGATCGACGCTGACGCCGTCCCACGCGAACATGTCGAACTGCTTGCCGCGGCTGTGGAAGTGGCCGTTGGCGCCGATGATGCGCACGGGTGAGGGGCTGTTGAACTGACACGATCCCGCGTACTCGGGCGTGGGGTTCGAGGCGCAAACGCGGATCGACTGTTTGGTCGCGAAGAGCGTGCCCATCTGCGCCGTCACCTCTTCCTTCGGCATCGTCCAGAAGTTCACGCGCACCTTGCCTTCCCCGGTGGGCGTGCCCTGCGTCGAGGCGTTGACGTAGTGCGTTTGCAGCATGAGCCACTCGTCGGGCAGGAACTCGTTGGCCACGCCGTCGGGGAAGCTCCAGTCGAGCTGGCCGTCCTGCTGCGAGTTCGCGACGAGCGGCCAGTCGGCCCAGTTCGCGCTCTTGAAGCACTCGCCCACGTTGTCTTCGGCTTCCTGGATGGCGCCGTTCGCGGGGTCGAGCCCCTTGATCGTGCGGACGCGGAAGACGTTCATGTGGTGCGACCCCTTGCGCTGGGCGATCTGCACGCGGTTCACGTAGACGGGGTTGTTCGGGTCGAGGCCGTTGGCGGCCGCGAGGTCACGCACGCGGAAGAAGTAACAGTCCTGCTTCTCGACACCGGCCGGCACCGCGAAGGTGTTCGTCTCGATGCCGAAGCCCTCGCC
>JANMGF010000732.1:0-8961 GCA_031374535.1 Polyangium sp. (in: bacteria) | reverse complement strand
GCCGCAGCAAACCCGCCGCGGCCTCCTCGAGCAGAGCGAAAAGTGGATCAGCCGCCGCCAGCGCCGCCAGCGCCGCCAGCGCCGCCAGCGCCGCCAGCGCCGCCAGCGCCGCCAGCGCCGCCAGCGCCACCGGCACCACCGTCATCTGGCGCGGCCGTGCCGAGCGGGAAGTTCTTGTTGATGCACAACGAGCCGCCCTTGGTCTCGGTGCACTGGAAGTTCGCCGGGAGCATCTCCGCCGTGCAGTCGGCTTGCGTCGTGCACGGAGGCGTCGGGATGCAGTAGCCCTGGGGCACACCCTGGACGAGGGTATGGCACGACCATTCGCCGCCATAAATGCAGTCGCCGTGGCTGGTGCACGAAGGCGTGCAGTAGGCCGCGTCGCCGAGCCCTTGTTCCATGCTCGTGCGGAGCAAACAAACGCCGTTATCGATGCCGCCGCACTCGTTGTCGATGTCGCCGCCCATCGTGCATTTCTGCGAGCAGGTGCCCGGGGCGCCTTGCTTCTGCGAGGCGACCAGGCAGGTGCCCTTGCACGGCTCCGCATTCGTACACGAGTCGCCCTGATCGCCGCCCATGGCCGGCGTTTGCGTGCAAACGCTGAGACGCGGGTTGCAGCTCCAGCCCTCTTCGCAATAGAAATCGCTGGAGCAGCCGGGCATACAGGCCGTCGGGGCGTTGGCGGCGTCGGAGATCGGCTGGCAGAAGACCTCGTGACGGCCATGGCACTTGAACTCATCGAGCGGTTCGTCGAGCGACATGAAGTCGGGACCACGCTCGCATGCGGCCAGGCAACGACCCTCGTCCGCACTGCCTTCGAAGCCCTTCCAGCAAACGTTGCCCGTGCCGGGACAATCCGTGTTTTTGGTGCAGGTCGTCGAGCAGTAGCCCTTCGCGGGAGCGCCGACGAAGACGGGATCGTTCGTGGTCGCCGCGTAACACTTGCCCGTCTCGCAGTCGGCATCGGTCGTGCACGCGCTGGCAAGCCAATCCCCAGAATCGACCATGCCGCCCGTTCCACCGCTGCCCGTCGGCGTCCCGGTGCTGCTGCTGCTGCTGGCGCCGCCGCTGCCGCCGCTCCCGCCGGTCCCTTCGGGATCCCCGCTGCAACCCAGGCCGTTGGTCGCGAGCCCGAGGCCCAATCCAAGTGTCGATACGAGCCACCAAACGTTCGTCAATTTCATCGGCCGCCTCCACGCGAACGAAAAGAAAGACCAGGCCACCCGCGTGACGGGCAGCGAACCTCGCCTTCCGGAAGGCGGGATCATACCTTCAGAAGCGCCCGAATTCCAGCGCTCGCCCCGCGCAAGAGGCCCGCTTTCAGCCGTCGCGAGGGCCAGGCGGCAAGGGCGCGACCGCCTCTTCGTCGTCTTCCTCGTCCTCCGGCCTCCGCGCGCCGATGGTGAAGACGGTGAGCCCGACGAGACCGAGGGCCATCCCCACGCCGATCTTCCCGAAGAGCTCCGCGCGCGCGTGCACCGCCTCGAGGACCTGGCCCTGGGGCGAACCGTCGCGCTGGATGCCGGCGCGGTGCATCTCGTTGATGCGCGGGGTGAGCGAAAAACCGACGTAGGCCGCGGCAAAGGCCATGAAAAGGGTACACGAGCGGCGGATCCGGGAGAGGATCGTACGGCCGCGGGGCCCGGCGGCGAACGTCCGCGCGACCTCCGCGGCGAGCGCGAAGAGGGCCGCGCCGATGGCGATCCGATCAAAACGCGCGAAGGCCGTGCCCATGGCGTCGCCCGCGAAGGGCGCGGGGACGACGCGAAAAACGACGGGCGCCGCGCAAGCGCCGAGCGCGACCAGGCCGCCGATGTAGACGCCCGCCGAAAGGACGGCGATCAAGGCGGCGACGCGGTCCACGACCGCGACGATACGGGCCCGTTTTTCCTGGGGATCCGGGGCCAGGTCGGCCTCGGTGAAGGTGTCGTTCATACGTGCATCCTCACGCCATGCTCGGCGTCACGCGTGCCGATCTCGAGCGCAGCGGCGCGGCTCTTCACGACGACGGGCGGCCTCCCCGTTGCCTCGAAGCGCACGTGGGCGCGCGCGAGCTTGCTGTTCAGGCAATAGGTCATGGGGCCGTCGGGGTTCGGGTAGTAGAGGCCCACCATGTCGTCGGTGTCCGCCTCGAAGGAGCCCTCGATACGCGCAGCGCGGCTCTCGGCGGAGAAGTTGTACCGGCGGAGGCCGACGTCGCCGTGCGCGCGCGCGATCTCGAGCGGGCCGTTCCACGTGTAGGTGACGCCGCGAAACCGCGCGCAGACGAGGGTGACGAGGGGCGTGAGCACCGGGCCCACGCGGACACGGCCCGAGAGGGCCTCGACGACCAGGTCGACGCTTGGGGCTGCGGGTCGCCTAGCGGCGCCCGTCGCCCCAAACCCCAGCGCTGCTTCACTTTCCCAGGCGTTGACGGGGCCCCAGGCATAAAGATCGGCGTGCCCGCGGCCCCAGTTGTGCCCTTGCATGCCGCGCCAATCGGAGACGTCCCAGCGCTCGCCGTCGACCTCGACCTCGCCGGACAAAACGAGGTCGGGGTACGGGGTGAGGGTCTTCGACTTGGGGAAGCGGCCTCGGTACATCGAGGCGTGAGGGAACGGGAGGAACGGGCGCGCCTCACCCTCGAACCGGAGATCCCAGCGGATGGCGTGCTCACGACGCGTGATGCGACCACGGGTTTCACCGGGTCGAATACGCATGCGTTCGTCGACGGTGCCGTCCGGCGAGGGGAGGCTCCATGCGACGTCGAGGCCGTCGGCGCCAAAGATGGTGTCGGCGTAGGGGAGCACGTGCTTGACGGCGACGTGTTTGCTCTGCCCACCGCGTCGATCGAAGGCGATGGCCCAGCCCTCGGCGACGGCGCGGCGTGGCTCGCGCGCGGAGGCGAAGATCGTGGCCTTGATCCAGAGCGCACGTTCGCCCGAAGGATCGTTGGCCTTGAGGAAGTAACTCTCGACGTGATCGACGCCGGCCGAGGGATCGAAGCGGACGGCGTTCGGATCGAGGGGCGCGTTCATGCCGGTTCGTCCTTGGCGAGCGTTTCGAGCGCCTCGCTCACGGCGTGCGGGTCGGCGCGCGTGGGATCCCCCTGCATGGCAGCGACGATCGTCCGGGCCGCATGGATACGCGCGCGACCGACAGCGGCGACGGCGAGCGTGCGCTTGTTGCGATCCCACGAGCCGAGTTCGTTCACGATCTCGCGTTGGGCGCGCTCGTGGCCCATGCTCGCCAGCGCGACACGCGCGTGCCAGGAAAAACGGTCGCGGCCGAGGCCCAACGCGCCGCCGAAGGCCCGACGCTCGAGCCCCGCGCGCGCTTCGTCGAGGCCGAGGGTGCCGGCGAGCTCGATGGCCGCCGCCTCGTCCTCGGCGTCCTCGGTCTTCAGCGAGCCACGCGCGACGGAGACGAGCACCTTGGCCCCGGCGTGGTCCCCGGCGCGGCCGAGGACGACCGCCGCGGCGACACGCACCGTGGGCGCCTCGTGATCGATCAGCACGCGCGCCCTCGCCACGAGGATCGGATCCACCACGTCATCGCCCTCGCCGCCGATCTCCTCGGCCATACGTAGCGCGATGTGGCAGACGAGCGGGTCTGCGTCGCGTGTGCGCGCGGCGAGGGCCGCGACGACCGACGCGTGATCCTTGCAGACGCGGGCATACGCGATGACCGCCTGAAAACGCACCTCTTCGCGTGGATCTTCGAGCGCTCGTTCCAGCCGAACCGCCGCGCGGCCGTCGCCGATCTCGCCGAGCGCGGTGAGGGCCATCTGCCGCACGTGCACGTCGTCGTCCTCGATGGCGATCAGCAACGCCGGCAACGACTCGTGGGCGCCCACGTCCGCGAGCCCGAGCGCGGCTGCCGAGCGGACGGGCGCGGCGTCGTCGCCGAGCGCGCGTTCGAGGGCACGCACGACCTGGCTGCGTGCTTCCTCTGCGTGCCGGACGAGGTCACGCACGGCATCCGCGCGCACGGCAGATTTCGTCGAGCCCACGTCACGGAGCGCGGCGTCGAGGGTGCGTGGAAGCGCAGGCGCGCGGAACATGCGCGGCGAGGCTAGCACGCCGGATGCCCGGTCCATCCCCGCGGATGGCCCGGCCAGACTTCAGCCGCCGCCCGCGCCTCCGGCTCCGCCTGCGCCTCCGCTACCGCCTGCGCCTCCGCTACCGCCTGCGCCGTTGGGCACGTAGGGCGGCGGAGGGGTGCGCGTGTCGGAGGGCAAGCAGATGGCCGGCACCTCGGTCGTCACGGGCGGGGGCGCGATCTTCACCACGCAGATGCGCTCGGCGATCGGCGCGAAGTCGATGACCCGCGCGGCGCGCTCGGACGGACGAGCGCACTCGTAGCCGGCGCGGCAATCGCTGTCGTCCTCGCAGCCTGCCATGCAGAAGGTGCGCTCGAAGCGGGCCCAGTTGCTGTCGTCGGCGGTGCCGCAGGACGGATCGAGCTCCGACGCGAACGCGACGCAGACCCCGTCGCCTTCCGGGCACCGATCGGGCTGGCAGGCGAACAGGGTGCAATAGCCGCCTGGCTGGGTGACGTCACAGAGGCGGTCGCCCGTCTGGGAGCAATCGAGGGACGAGGAGCAGTCGTCCCCAACCTTCGGCGTACAGCCGGCAAGCGCGGAGGCGAGGGCGGCTACGGCGGCGAGGGAAAGCGCGAACGCGCGAGGTCGTTGCATCGCAGGCCAAGCGTACTAACGGGCCTCGGGCCGGCACGCAACCAGGCGCCGCGGAGGACGCCTCGATCTCGGCATTCAGCGGGCGATCGGGGCCATCCGGCGCGCGTGTGGCTCAACAGAGTGTGTTGCTCTGGACGGATGGCCCGCGGCGCTGCACGATGGGGGGCGCTGCACCCTGCCCGCCCATTTTTTGGAGGGCGCGTGGCGCGTTGCCCGGGCTCATCGAGCGCGCGGAACGCTCGAATTGACAGCCGGGGCGCCGCCCTTTAGATACCGGGAAATTCCGGACCGCACCCCCGGAGGACGAAGCAACCCCATGGCTACTTTCATCACCGAAGATTGCATCAACTGCGGAGCTTGCGAGCCGGAGTGCCCCAACGAGGCCATCAGCGAGGGCGACGAGATCTACGTGATCGACCCCGAGCTTTGCACCGAGTGCGTTGGCTTCTACGACCACGAGGCCTGCCAGGCGGTTTGTCCCGTGGAGTGCTGCCTCCCCGACCCCAAGCGCGCCGAGACCGAAGAGGTGCTGATCGGCCGTGCGACCCGGCTGCACCCGGACGACAACGAGCTCAAGGGCCGGGTCGCCAAGAAAGAGTTCCCTTCCCGCTTCCGCAAGTAGCCAAGAGCGCCGCCGAGGTGCATTCGTCCTCGCCCCGCCCCCCGCTCTGGCCGCTCGCGCTCGCGATCTGCGCGCTGGGCGTGGGCGCTTGCGGGGGCGGCGTTCCGCTGTTGCATCCCGCCCACGTCCTCACGCCCGGCAAGGTCACGCTGGGCGCGGGTTTGTCCGGCCGGCCCGTGCTTGGTGCGTTGCCGAGCTCGCCCGACACGGACGAGGGCAGAGCCGCCGCCGTGCTCCAGGATCGTACGATCGCGCCGGCCATCGCGCCGTGGGTGGGCGGTCGCGTGGGGATCGCCGGCTCGAACGAGGCGGGCCTCACGTACTCGGGGCGGTCGGTGCGCCTCGATGGACGTCACGCGTTCACCTTGAGCAAAAGCGTCGCGCTCTCCCTGGGGCTCGGCGGTGAGGTCATCCTTTCGGGACGTCCGCGCGAAGGCGAGACCCCGTCGGCGCTCTCGGGCGGCGGGCTCGATCTGCCGCTGCTCCTCGGGTGGAAAAGCACGGGCGGCCTTTATTCGGGGTGGATCGGGCCGCGGGCGGGGATCTCGTGGGTGCGAGGGGCCCTCGGGGTCGCGGGGACGGACAAGCCTTTGACGCTCGCGGGCCAGCACATCCGGACGGGCATGGTCGCCGGGCTCCGGCTGGGGTTCCGTCATATACACGTGGCCCTGGAGATCGGGGGCGACTGGCACGTGGTGTCCGGGAACCTGGGCGCCACGGACGTCTCGTTCACGCAGTTCTCGTTGACCCCGGCGGGCGCCCTCGTCCTCGGCTTCTAGCTTTTTTCGCGCGATTCCCAGGCCGGAAGGGCGGCCGTGCAAGCGTCCTCGGGCGAGGCGCTTGCTCCCCCCGGTGACCCGCCATAAACTGGCGATCATGCGCTCTTCGAACGTCCCGCTGCCCGCGCTCCTCGCCTTTTTCGGCGTCGTCGTGGGCGGTTGCTCGGCGCCCGTGGCCGCCGACGACATCACGAGCGCGGCCGGATCCACGACCGAGGCCATCGTCCTCGTCGAACGAAGCGCGGCCGAGGGGGAGTTCGTCCAGACGAACGTTTCGGCGAAGTTCATGCGCCTCGCGTCCAGCGCGGATCTCGACGTGGCCGAGCGTGTCGTGGGTGGTTCGTGGCTCGAGTTGCCTGCGGCAGGCGAGTGTATCGCGCTCGCGCCGTTCGCCGCGGCCGATGAGACCGAGGCGCTCGAAGGGCTGGGATCGATCGAGCTGCTCGACGTGGGCGACCTGTCGATCAAGGCCGGGACGACGCTCATGCCGCTCGCGACGCGCGCGTTCCCGGACGTCGGGGCGTTTGTCTCGGGCGTGTTTTACACGTCGCGCGACGCGCAGAGTGATCTGCCGGCGCCTGCGCGGTACGTCGTGGAGAGCACGGGCTCGGCGACGCTGAATCCGTTCTCGATCGAGGCGGACGCCCCGAGCGCGCCCACGGGTGTTCGTCTGGGAGAAACCTCGCTCGTGGATGGCGTGGTGCTCGAAGAGGCGACGGCGACGACGTTGCGCTGGAGCTCGGGCGAAGCGGCGGTGGGGGATCTGGTCTACGTGGATCTCACGGCGCCGAGCGGGACGGGCATTCGTTGCGCCTACAACGATTCAGGCGAAGGCGTGATCCCGACGAACGTGCTGACGCGGACGACGTGGGGCGCGCTTCCGGCGTCGATCGCGCTCTCGGTGCATCGCATCCGGCAAGGCGGGTTTGCCGCGGCGGGGATCGATGCGGGCGAGCTCAGGTTCGATCTGTCCGTCGTCGGTCGGGCGACGATCGTGTCGACCTCGCCCTGACGAACGTTTCCATCGACGAACCGGGGACCGGGCGATGAACCCCGACGAGCGCGAGACGGCAGAGCGTTCACGGGCGCACGCGGAGGCGTCACGCAGGCTCGAGGAGGCGTGTGACTTCGCGGGCGCGGCGCGAGAGGCGCTGCTCGCGGGGGACGCGCGACGCGCCGCGCGGCTCGCGGCGATCGGCGGGGACGAGGCGACGGCAAACGAGGCGACGACAAGGATCGCAGAGCGGCTGCCCCGCGAGGTCGCGCTCGCGACGGCGTCGGATCTCGCGTCGCGGGGGTTCGGCAAACACGCGGGGGCGATCTACGCGCGGCTCGGTGCGTTTGTGGAGGCGGCGGGCGCGTTCGTCGCGGCTGGAGAGGCGCTCCTCGCGGCCGAGAGCTTCGAACGTGCCGGACAACCCGCGGAGGCGGCCCGCGCGCTCGAAACCACGATCCGACAGAGGCCCGATCAAGCGGCGCCAAGGCTCGCGCTCGGGGCGCTGCTCGCGCGGCACGGACGGACCGAAGCGGCGATCAAGGCGCTCCAGCAGATCGACCTCGCAGCGCCCGAGCGGGGCGTGGCGCTCCCGCTGCTCGCGCGGTGCTTCGAGGAGGTGGGCCTCGCCGAAGCGGCGCGCGAGGCGCGGGCGGAGATGGTAGCGCTCGGGGTCCGAGACGAGCCACCCGCGAAGGACACCGGGAAAAACGCGGCCCCGACGAACAAGCCACGCGGCGGAGGCGTGGTCCTCTTCGGCCGGTACGAGACGACCCGTGAGATCGCGGCGTCCGCGCATGCGAGGCTCCTCGACGCGATCGATCGCATCAGCGGGGAGCGGGTCGCGGTGAAGATCTTCGCCGGGCTCGTCGAGGGCGCGGGGCGCGACGCGCTTCAACGCTTCGAACGAGAGGCGCGCGCGCTCGAACGGCTGCGCCATCCGAACGTGGTGCCGCTCTATCAGTACGTGCCCGAAGGGCCGGCGATGGTGCTCGCGTTCATGCGCGGCGGCTCGCTCGCGGACAAGATGCGCGAGGGACCGATGGCGCCTGCGCGGGCCGTGGAGATCGCTTGTCTCCTGCTCTCGGCGCTCGGCGAGGCGCATCGGCTCGGGATCCTGCACCGCGACGTGAAGCCCGCGAACGTGCTCTTCGACGACGCCGGCACGGCGAAGCTCTCGGACTTCGGCGCGGCGCACCTCGGTGATCTTTCGAGCACGGCGACGGCGGGCGCGATCGGCACGTATGCGTACATGTCGCCCGAGCAGCGGCTCGGTCGTCCCGCCGGGATCACGAGTGATCTCTACGCAGTGGGCGCCGTGCTTTACGAGCTGCTCACGGGAGAGGCGGCGGAGCCATTCTTCGGGCGATGGAGCGCGCCTTCGCCGAGCGAGAAAAACCCGGAGCTCGGCCCGGAACACGACGCGGTCCTGGCAACCCTCCTCGCGGAAGATCCGACGCGGCGACCGGAAGACGCGTTCGACGCGCGGCGATCCCTGTCGGCGCTGCGCTGGCCGGAAGCAGTCCCGCGGCGCTGGGCAGCGGAGACGAGCGGGAGCGAACGGCCTCCCGCCCCGGGGGAGCGAGATCGACTCGCGCCGCCGCTCGAGCTCGGCGATGGGCGCGACATGGCGCGCCTGCGGCACGACGTTTGGCTCGATCGCGAGGTGCTCGTGATCCCGATGGACGAGGAGTCGCTCACGCGGGCGCGCGCCTTCGCGCGGGCAGGGCATCCAGCATTGCCGACGGTTTTACGTGTGGATCGAGCGGCCGGGGAGATCTGGGTCGCGCCGCCGCTCGGCAAGGCGCTCGCGGATGCGCCGCGTTTGCTCGACGCCGCGTTGATCGAACGGCTGCGCCAAGCCCTCGACGCGCTCGCCGCCGCGGGC
>JANMGF010000658.1:0-5119 GCA_031374535.1 Polyangium sp. (in: bacteria) | reverse complement strand
CGTCGGATCGAACCAGACGGTGTCCGTGACGGGGAACCAGACCGAATCGGTCACGGGCAACCGCGAGGTGACCATCACGAGCAACGACAAACTCACCGTGACGGGCACGCAGGACGTCGACGTGACGGGCGCGCAAACTTCGAAATACGGCGCGACGCAGGACATCGAGGTCGCGTCGAACCAGAAAACGAAGGTCGGCGGCGAGCAGACGATCGAGGTGACGGGGCCGCAGGGGCTCAAGTCGGCCGCGAGTCAAAAGATCGAGGCGCCTTCGCAGGAGATCAAGGCGGACGGCACGCAGGCGCTCAAGTCCACGGTCCTCACGGTGAACGCCGCGGCGATGGCCACGATCGAGACCACGATGCTCACCCTGAACGGAAATGCATTCACGCAGATCAATGCGGCGAGCCTGGTCATCACGAGCGGGACGATCACGATCAACGGCGGCGCGATCAGCATCAACGGCGGCACGGTGTCCGTGAAGGGCTCCCCCGTCGATATCGACGGCGGCGGGGCCGTCAACGTGACGGCTGGGCTCATCAAGCTGAACTGAGCGGCGCATGAAGTTCGTCAACGAGACCCCGCTGCCGGCGGCGATGGTTCCGAACGGCGAGGAAGACGACCGGATCACGACGCTGTTCCTGTGCGCGATCACGTATCGGATCGCGCCTGGAAAGCTCGAAGTCGTTCCGGGACGACGGCCGCTCGTGCTCGATTCGCGATCGAAGGTGCCGAACGACGCCATGTTCTCGAAGGAGGCCGTGGGTGTGTGCGCGACGGGGTTCGTGTATCCACGCAAGGGGGATCGGGCGCGGGAGGCGACAGCATCGCTGCGGGTGGGTTCGTCGGAAATGAACATCGTGGTGTTCGGGACGCGTATCTGGCAGCGGGGGGCGCTCGGGGGGCTCGTGCCGAGCTCGCCGATTCCGTTCGAGCGCGTGCCCATGAGCTGGGAGAGTGCCTACGGCGGGGTGACGACCGAGCCCGCGGCGGTGGTGGAGATGGACGGGGAGGAGGCATTCGTCCCGGAGCACGAGGCGGGGTATCCGCTGAATTTCGACGGGAAAGGGTTTTACACGGACGAGGCGCGCGCCGTGGACCAGCCGCTGCCACAGCTCGAGGATCCCGCGGCGCTCGTGCGTCGCTGGGACGATCGGCCCGAGCCCGTATGTCTTGCGCCCTATCCGCTCTGGGGCGGGATGCGGGCGAAATACATGATGAAGGGGCAAGAGCTCGACATGACGGGCGTACGCAAGCTCGGCAGCCGCGCGGCGCCGCGGACGACATTCGACGCCATCGCGGCGGGGACGGAGATCGTGCTCTCGGGGATGCTGCCGGGGGGCGCGGTGCTTTCGTTCGGGGTGCCTCGAACGCCGGTCGTCGTTTCGATGTCGGTCGGGAGCAGAATCGAGACGATCGTGCCGCGGCTCGACGCCGTCGATATCGACGCCGAGGATCGTGAGGTGCGGTTCGTTTACCGCGCCAAGGTGACGTACGGCCTCGTGCAATTCGAGGAGCGGCGGGCGGTGTTATCACCGAGCGAGGCCTTCCCGGAGGCGTGAGAGGAGCGGCCGATGGCGAACAACTTCCACACCGATGCGGGATGGCTGCTCGTCGGGATCGACGGGCACAACGGGATCCACTGGCCGTTCGTGCCGACGTGGTTCTTCAAGCTGAACCTTTTGCATCCGTTCACGATGGGGGACAAGCAGAAGCCCACGGTGCAATTCAACGGGGTGCCGTCGGTGACGCACGGGCACGAGCCGTCGTATCTGTGGCCGCACATCGGGATCTTCCCGAGCCCGCTCGATTTGATGACCCCGCTGCACATCCTCTTCGGGTCGCACAAGTGCTGGCTGCCGCGGGGGGCCGTCGAGATTTGCGGAGAGACGGCGACGTGTTGCGTGATCGGCGGGGCGATGTCGCTCAACGCCGATTGCTGGGAGTACGGGAAATGGCCGACGTCGCTCGTGGAGGATCCCGGCACGGTCCAGACGACGCCTACGGTCATGGATTTCGTGATGGGGGCGGTGTCGCTCGCGGTCGACCTGATAATCGACCTGGCGTTCGAGGTCGTCATGAACCTCGGCGGAGCGGCCCTCAAGAAGCTCGGGGACGATCTCATTGCCCCGCTTTTCAAGAAGGCGGACGAGGCGGTCGAGGGGGCGGCGAAGAACGCCGATGAGGTCCTCGGGGAGGGGCTCGAGTCCGCGGCCAAGCAGAGCGACGAGGTGGCCGGGGAGGCGGCGGAGAGGGCAGCGAAGGGGGCGGACGGGCAAGCCTCGGATCTTTGCGACGAGGTGCGGTGCGAAGGCGGGCATCCCGTCGATTTGATCAGCGGGGATGTCGTCGACAGAAAAGTCGATTTGACCCTGCCCGGCGTGATTCCATTCGCGTGGAGGAGGCATTACTCCTCGAAGCGCGCGCTCACGCGGACGTCTCTCGGTCGTGGCGGATGGGCGCACGACTTCGAGCAATGGATCGAGCCGACCGAGCGCGGGCTCCTTTCGTTACGCAGCGAGGAAGGGCGCGATGTGTACTTCCGCGCGCTGCGAGCGGGAGAGAGCGCCTTTCATCGGATGGACAGGTTGACGCTGCGAGCGCTCGAAGAGGGTGCGTTCGAGGTCTTCAGCCACAAGACCCGACTGACGCGGCATTTTTCGCCCGAGCAGCCCGGCGGAAGGGCGCTGCTCCGCTCGATCCAGGACCCGCACGGCAACACCATTCAGCTGGAGTACAGCAGCGGGCGTCTGCGCCGGGTCATCGACACGGCGGGGCGCGAGATCCTGGTGAAGGCGACGCATGGCGGGCGCATCGCGAGGCTCGAGGTCTGGGTCGGTGATTCGCTGGAGCAGTGGGTCGATTACGCGTACGCCAGGATGGGGGAGCTCGCGAGCGCGACCGACGCGCTCGGGCAAACGGAGCATTACGCGTACGACGAGGACCATCGCATGGTGAAGACCACGCTGAAGAACGGCGTGGCCTTTCAGTATGCGTACAACCCGGAGACGGGGCGGTGCCAGAAGACGTGGGGCGAGAACGGCCTGCACACGCTGGTCCTCGCGTATGACCTGGAAAAACGCATCACGAGGGTCGAGGGGAACGAGGAGCCGAGGGTCCTTCACTGGAACGAATCGGGGCTCGTCGTCCGGGAGGAGACGGCGGATGGGATCCTGATCCGGACCTGCGGGTACGACGCGGACAATTATCTGATCGCCCAGGGGAACGGTGCCGGGGAATCGACGCGGTATCGGTATGACGCCCGGGGAAACAAGGTCGAGGAGATCGATCCCGCGGGGAATGCGACCCGGTGGGAGTACGAGGGCGATCTTCCGGTCTTGCGGGTCGGCCCCGATGCGCTGACGACGAGGTTCACGCGTGATCCGCTCGGTGCATTACGTAGGGTCGAGTATCCCTCCGGCGTCAGGTATTCGCTCGGGTACGACGAGCGTGGACGCCTCACGTGCGTCAGCGGAGAGGAGGGCATACTCGTCGAGATCACGCACGATGCCGCGCACAACGTCGTGGCCGAGCTCGACGCGCGTGGCGCCCGAACGACGTACACCCACGATCGGCTCGGTCGTCCCGTGTCGCGCCTCGATGCCCTCGGGCGCGCCACCGCGGTAGAGTACGACCGCCTGGGGCAACCCGTATCCGTGCGAAGGCCGGACGGCACGACCACGCAATCGGCGTATGATCCGCTCGGGAACCCGATTTGCGTCACGGATGCGCTCGGGCAGGTGACCGAGATGGAGTATGCCGGGACGGGCGTGCTCACGAAGCTCGTGCAGCCGGACGGGCGTGTCTGGAAGTTCGCGTATTCGGCGCAGGAGAAGCTCCGGTGCATCGAGAATCCGCGGGCCGAGAAGTACGAGTTCGTCTACGACGCGGCCGGGCGGGTCATCGAGGAGGCCACGTTCGACGGGCGGGTGCTGAAGTACGGGTATTGTCGCGCGGGGCGGCTCGGAAGGATCGACTATCCGGATCGGAGCTATCGTGCATTCGAGCACGACCCGCTCGGCAACGTGCTGCGCGAGGATTCGACGGATGGCCCGATCACGTTCGAGCGTGATCGCATGGGTCGGCTGCTCGGCGCGGTCCTGGAGCAGGAGGGCCGGAAGGTCGTCACGTTGTTCGAGCGGGACCGTTTCGGGCGCGTCGTGGCCGAGGTCCAGGACGGGCGGCGGCTTCGGTACGAGGTGGATGCGCGGGGGAGAAGAATGGCCCGCGTGATGCCGGACGGCGCGACGACGCGGTATCGATACGATACGCTCGGCGAGCTCATCGGATTGTCGCACGATGGCCACGAGATGGCGTTCGAGCGCGACGTGCTCGGCCGGGAGATGGCCCGGCGGGATGCGGCCGGGAAGGTGGCGATCCGGAGCGAGTACGACTCGATGGATCGGATCATCGAGCAGCGCGTCGAGGCGCGGATGCCGGGCGGCGGGGTGCCGACGGCGGTGGTGCAGCGGCTGTGGCAATACGACGCGCTCGGGCGGGTGAAGCTCGTCGAGGATGGGCGGTGGGGCGCGACGGCGTATCGTTACGATGCGGTCGGGCAGCTCCTGGAGGCGCAGCGGGGGAGCCAGCGCGAGGTGTTCGCGTATGATCCCGCGGGGTCGATCCAGAAAATGCTCGACGGGCTGGAGACGGGCCCGGAGCAGGCGGACGAGGGCGAGGCGTGGGAGATTGGCAAGGGGAACTTGCTGCTTCGTACGGATCGCTCGACGTATACGTACGATCGGCGGGGGCGACGGGTATCGAAGGAGGAAGCGGGCCAGGGGACAACGTACCGCTGGGATTGCCGGGATCGGCTGCGGGAGGTTCGGCTACCGTCAGGGGAACGGGTGGCCTTCGAGTACGACGCGTTCGGGCGACGGACGCGCAAGGAAGTGCGGGACGAGGAGGGGGACGTCCGGCGTGGGGTCGCGTTCGTTTGGGATGGGGACGTGCTCGCGGCGGACATCGATCGCCGGCATGGGACGCGGTGTTTCGTGCACGCGCCGGGGACGTTCGTGCCATTGCTCCAGGCGGAGCGGGGGGAGGTGTTCAGTTATGTGGTCGACCAGGTGGGGGTGCCGAAGGAGCTGATCGATCGGGAGGGGCGGGTCGCTTGGTC
>JANMGF010000617.1:0-2528 GCA_031374535.1 Polyangium sp. (in: bacteria) | reverse complement strand
CTCGACAGCGAGGTCTTCGTACGCGAGCTGCGGCGGCTCGCGGGCACGCAGGCGCTCGCGTGCGTGCAAGCGAAGGTCGACGAGGCGACGACGGCGGGCAAGTTCGCCGCGGCGCGTTTGCTCGTCGGCTCGGACGACACGAAGACCGTGCTCGGCGCGTCGGCGCAGAAGAAGCTCGTCACCGAGGTCGACACGACGATCTTCGAGGCGAAGAAGGCCGAGATCGAGGCCCCGCTCCGGGCCAAGCGCTGGGCGGACGCGCTCGCCACGATCGACGAGGCCACGAAGAGCGGCGACATCGGCGAGGAGGGCAGCAAGTCCCTGCTCGGCGTGGTGCGCGCGGCGCTCACGCCGGAGGTCGCGGGTCTGGCGGCGAGGGCCGTGGGCCAGGGGCGCGAGGCGCCGAAGGCGCTCGAGGAGGTCGATCGGCTCATCAAGCTCGTGCGGTGGGAGGTCATGGGGCCGGACGCGGCGCCGCTCGCGAAGGACAAGGCGGCGCCGGAGGTCGTGGCGAAAAAACGCCAGGCGCTCGCGGTCTGGATCGAGGCCCAGCGCATCAAGATGAAGCCCGGCAAGAAGGCCGAGAAACGCTGGGCGCACGGCAAGGTCCCGGTGCTCCCTGCGGGCAGGAGCGATCTGCCGTCGAAGCGCGACATCGCGCCCGCGACCGAGGTGTGGATCATCGGCCAGACGAAGGATCTCGCGCTCGTCACCGACGTGGATCCGGCAGGCGCCTCGCTCGACGTGCAGCTCGAGCGCGCGGTCGGTTGGGCGCCGCTCGCGCGCCTCGCGGCGAAAAATACGACCGACTGGATCCCGCCGGACGATCAGCTCGTCGGCACGCGCGTGTGGGCGCCGCTGCGCCAGGGCGAAGCGAACCTCGAGCTCGGCACGGTCTCGGCGGTGAAGGGGCAAGACGTCACGGTCAAGCGCCTCGCCGACGACAAAGAGGTCCAGGTCAAGCGCTCCACGTTGCGCATCGGCCGCCTCGTCCCCGGCGCGAAGCTCGTCGCGTTTTGCCAGGCCAAAACGCAAATCGTCACGCTCGAGGAGGTCCTGCCCGACCAGCGCACGGTGAAGCTCGTCTGCGAGGGAGGCCTCCGCAAGGACGAGGTCCTGCCTGGCCTGCGCGTGCGCCCCGAGGACATGCCCCTGCCCAAGTGACCGTGGGCTTCACGTGCGCGCGGCGGCCGAGCGGGCCACCCTTGACGACGCGGCGCGGAAGGCCGAACGAACACCGCACCCCTTTCGAGGAGCAGCATGCCGACCACGTACACAGACCTGATCGCCGAGATCCGCAAGACGATCTCGATCGTGTCCCTCGAGGAGATCCAGCGCCGCAGGAAGGCGCGCGAGCCGATGGTGCTCGTCGACGTGCGCGAGAAAGAAGAGAACCGCGCCGGCTACATCCCTGGCGCCATCAGCGTCCCGCGCGGCTTTCTCGAGATCCAGATCGAGCAGAAGGTCCCCGACAAGAACGCGCCCGTGGTCCTCTACTGCGCAGGCGGCACGCGCTCGGCGCTCGCGGCCAAGACCTTGCTCGACCTCGGCTACACGCACGTCGAGAGCGCCAACCCGGGCTTCGTGCGCTGGAAGGATCTCGGGTTCCCGATCGAGACGCCACCCGAGCTCACCGAGGCGCAGCGGGATCGGTACTCACGCCACCTGCTCTTGCCGGAGGTCGGTGAGGTCGGTCAAGCGAAGCTCCTCGCGTCGAAGATCCTGCTGCTCGGCGCCGGCGGTCTCGGCAGCCCCGCCGCGCTTTACCTCGCCGCGGCCGGCGTCGGCACGCTCGGCCTCGTCGACGCGGACGTCGTGGACGCGTCGAACCTCCAGCGACAAATCATGCACGCCACCTCGCGCGTCGGCATGCCCAAGGTCGACAGCGGCGAGCAGATGATCCGCGATCTGAACCCCGACGTGCGCGTCGTGAAGTATCAGGAGCGGCTCACGAGCGAGAACGTCGAGCGCATCTTCCGCGACTTCGACGTCGTCGTGGACGGCTGCGACAACTTCCCCACGCGTTACCTCGTGAACGACGCCTCGGTCTGGATGAAAAAACCCGTCGTGCACGGCTCGATCTTCCGCTTCGAGGGTCAAGTCACGACGTTCCACCCCGCGGCCGGCGGCCCCTGCTACCGCTGCCTGTACCCCGAGCCGCCCCCGCCGCACCTCGCGCCGAGCTGCCAGGAAGCCGGCGTCCTCGGTGTCCTCCCGGGTCTCGTGGGCACGATCCAGGCGACCGAGGCGATCAAGCTCGTGCTCGGGCAAGGCACCTCGCTCATGGGCCGCCTGCTCACCTACGACTCGCTGCGCATGAAGTTCGGCGAGCTCAAGCTCCGCCGCGACAAGACGTGCCCCGTCTGCGGCCCCGAGCCGACGATCACGAGCTACATCGACTACGAAGGCTTCTGCAACCTCGGCTGAGAGGGTGCTGCCACAGGCACGCGCCGGGGCGTTGCCCCGGACCCCAGGAGGGGGCTGTCCGCCCCCTCCACCCCGGACCAGGCACGGCCTGGACCGCGGGC
>JANMGF010000605.1:0-1928 GCA_031374535.1 Polyangium sp. (in: bacteria) | reverse complement strand
GGGGGGGGCGCCCCCCCCCGGGGGGGGGGGGGGGGGGCCCCCCCGCGAGGGGCCCGATCGTCGTCGCCTACGAGCCGTCGCCGAAGCCCACGTCACGAACGGCCTCCGCCTCGCCCGCTGCCTCCGCTGAGCCTGTCCACGGCCTCGAGCAGCGCCTCGAGCGCCACCGGCTTGAGGAGCACGCGCGCCGGTGCTAGCCCCGGGAGCAGCTCGACCGCCCGCGCCCCCGCCGCCGTCATCACCACGACGGGCACATCCGCGATCGAAGGGTCGGCGCGTTGCACCTGGAGAAACTGCTCGCCGTTCATCACCGGCATCATCAAATCGAGCAGGATCACGTCCGGCAGAGGTCCGTCGCGGAGCCGCGCCAACGCCTCGACGCCGTTGGCCGCCTCCACGACCCGATACCCCTCCTCCGTGAGCACCATCGTCACGGTCATGCGCAGATCCTCGTCGTCGTCCACCACGAGCACGCTCCGGCTACCCCCCGACAAAACCGTCGCCCTCCCCTCCCGGTCCACCCGCGGCGCTCGGGGCGAGAGGCAAGCGCACGGTGAACGTCGCGCCTTGCCCCGGAGCCGAGGCGACCGAGACCCGGCCGCCCATCTCCTCCACGAAATGCCGCACGATCCAGAGACCGAGGCCAAATCCACCATAATGGCTCGTCGGCACGGCTCGCTCGAATCGCTCGAAGATCCGCTCCTGCGCCTCCATCGGGATGCCAATGCCGAAATCCCGCACGACGAGCGCAGCTTCCCCCTCCCGCTCGGCCACCTCGATCACAATCGGTCGCCCCGGGCCGTATTTCAGCGCGTTCGTGAGCAGGTTCGTCACCACCTGATCGAGCCGCCCCTCGTCCCACCGCCCCACGATGCCCGGCGGCGCGCGTAGCTCGAGCGTGCACCCCGCCGTCGCCGCGGCCACCTCGAGCCGCGCCGCGACCCGCCGCACGATCGCCCCGAGATCCGTCTCCGCGAGCGAGAGACCGAGCTTGCCCGACGTCAGCCGTCCGACGTCGAGCATTTGATCCACGAGCGCGGCGCTCCGGTCCACCTGCCGCATCGCCACCTGGATCTTCGGCAACACCTCCGACGGACGAACACCCCCGTCGGCTCGTCCGATGGCCCGCGCGAGCCCCTCGATCGTGAGCTTCAGCGTCGCGATCGGCGTACGCAGCTCGTGCGAGGCCACCGAGAGGAAATCGTCGCGCGCTCGCAGCGCCCCCGCGAGCTCCGACGCCAGCCGCTGAAGCTCCGACGCCTGCCGGAGCACGAGCCCGACCACCGACGCGCGTAGATCCCGCGCCGCGTCGATCTCCCAGGGTTTCCAGGGATCTGCGCGCCCTTTCACCGTCTGTCGCCACACCTCGAACGACCGGCGCGGCTCGAGGCGCATCGTCTTCGGGTCCCGCGTGACCGGCTTGTGAGGATCCCCGGCCCACGGCACCGTCCGCTCGAGCTCCGGCCGAAACCAGAGCGTGAGTGTCTTCGACTCCGGGTCGAACGCCGTGACGAGCAGCCCGCTCGCCACGTGGGAGAACGCGCGGGCCAAAGGCAGCTCCTCGCCGAGCGCGTCCGTCGCGTGAAGCGGCCCGTGTTTCACCTCCCGCAGCCAAGCCGCGATTTGCCGCACCTCCTCCTCCGACGGCGTCACGCCTGCCGTCGCCACGCGATCGCCGTCCACCACGGCCACGCCCGTCGCCTCCACCAGCCCGAAGAGCGCGTCCACCTGCCCGAGGAGCCCTTTTTCGGCGGCGGCCGCCCCGTCCGGGCTCGCGAGCCGCGCCATCGCCCGCTCCACGAAGCGCTGCGTGAACAGGCTCGCGCGGAGCTTGCTCTCCGCCGACGCTTTCTGCTCGAGCACCTCGATCTGAAGCGAGACCACGCGCCCGAGGACCTCGCATGCGCCGCGCTGCGTGGGCGAGGGCG
>JANMGF010000600.1:0-4964 GCA_031374535.1 Polyangium sp. (in: bacteria) | reverse complement strand
AGAAGCCGCTCGGGGGCGGCACGCTCGTCCTCTCGAGCGCGCTCGTTTTCCCCACGGCCATCGCGGTGGACAACGAGGCCATATATTACCCCTCGTGGCAGCTCGGCGGGACGATCTGGCGGTGCGCGAAGGGCGTGTATTGCGACGCGCCCGCGAAGGTCGTGGAGGGCCAGGCGGGCTGGAAGCCCTTCGACGTGGCCGTCTCCGGCGGGCGCGTGTACTGGAGCGACACGGCGGAAGACACGATCCGGAGCTGCCCCACGGCCGGCTGCGGGGCCGAGGCGCCACGCGTGCATGCGAGCGGGCGAACGGGCATCACGCGCCTCGCGCTGGGGCAAACGTGCATCTTCTGGGTGGACACGACGAACGGCGGGAGCGTGATGAAAGTAGGCCGTTGAAACACGTTTTTGCCCGCGGCAGCCGAATGGCTTGACTCGCCGCCGGACTCGTGGCAGCGGGCGGGCGCGCGGATTGGGCTGTGCCGGCGCCTTCGGGGCTCGGCAGGAAGGTATATCGTCGTGCTTGGGCGCAGGGATGCGTGGTTGCGTACGTGGGGCTTTGCCGCGGCGCTGCTCGTCGGGGCGGTCGTTTGGCCAGGCGAGGCGAGGGCCGGGGACGCGCCGCGCTGCTCGGCGTGGCGGTCGGCCGGCAAGGGATACGAAAAACTCGCGCTCCGGACGTGCGCTCCGGCCGAGAGCGACGACGGCGGGGACGACGAAAAGGACGGCGACGACGGCGCGGCCTACGACGTGGAGATCAAGAGCGACTACGAGGACGCGCTCAAGGTCCGCGTCGAGCTCGTGATCAAAGACGGCACGGTCGAGCGCCTCGACGTCAAGCTGAAGAGCGGTGAAAACGCGGTCGGATCCTGCAAGGCGTGCCGCGATCCCGGCGACGTGAAGAGCTTTCGCGTGGCCGCAGAGGACACGATCGTCGATCCGAGCGGCAAAGACGCCGCGCCGGCGCCCGTGCGGAAGGTGGCGCCCACCGTACACATGGAGGTGCTCGCCCGGGATCTGCGGCTCACGGACACGAATGCCGAGCGCCTCGCGCGCATCGCGGTCCGGTATTTCAAGGCCACGAAGAAGCGGCTCGTGGTGACGGGCGGGACGCGTACGCCGCAAAGGCAGGCGCAGCTCATGTTCGACAAGCTGAAGCGCGGCGACGACGTCGTGGGCCTCTACGAGAACAAGGCCGCGGCGACGGAGGTGCGGGGCGCGTACCGCGACGCCGTCGCCCGGGGAGAGAAACGCAAGGGCACGATCCGCGCGATGCGCGAGGTGATCGATGCGCAGATCGGGCGCGGCACGTACGTCTCGAAGCACCTGAAATCGGGCGCGGTCGACGTGCGGTCGTGGAACATGGAAGGGGCGCTCGAGAAGTCGCTGCGCGAGGCCGTGAAGCAGGAGCCCGGCGTGACGCTCATGGACGAGCGGGACGGGCCGGAGCCGCATTTCCACCTGAATTTGCCCTGATCGTTGGCGCGGGCGTGGCCCTCCTTGACCTCGCTCGTCCTCTCCTTTATAGGTCATTTATAGGTTGGTCAACCAAACAACCAACACGAGGGAGCGACCATGGCCCGACCGTCGAACACCGAGGAGCGCCGGAGGCAGATCGTCCTTGGTCTGCTCGCCGTGATGTCCGAGCGCGGCTACGAGCGGGCCACGATCCAGGAGGTCGCCCGCGCCGCCGGGCTCTCCCCCGGGCTCGTGCATTACCATTTCCACGACAAACAGGAGATCCTGCTCGTCTGCGTGGACGAGCTCGCGGCACGGGTGCGGGCGCGGGCCCTCGCGCGGATCACGCGGGCAAGCTGCCCACGCGCGAAGGTCGAGGCGTTCCTCGATGCGTACCTCGCGACGGGCAAGGACGCCGATCCCGCCGCAGTGGCCGCGTGGGTGACGATCTCGGCCGAGGCCGTGAAGCAGCCGGAGGTGCGCGCGGCGTACGAAAAGGTCGCGCGGGAGGACCTCGAGAGGCTCGAAGGCCTCGTCGCGGAGGTGATCGGCAAGCGGCGCGCGCGTGGCGTGGCGGCGGGCCTCTTCGCGGCCATTCAGGGGTATTTCGTGCTCGCCGCGGCGGCCCCCGGCCTCGTGCCCAAGGGCTCGGCCGCGGCCACGGCGAAACGTATGGCCCAGGGCCTCCTCGAGGAACCGGCCCCGGCCTCGAAGGAGGCGACATGAAACCCACGAAGACCACGATCCTGAAGCTCGGTCTGCTCTCGAGCCTCTACCTCTCGCAGGGTTTGCCCTTCGGCTTCTTCACGCAGGCCGTGCCGGTGCTCCTCCAGAAAATGGGTTTGTCCCTCCCGGTCATTGGTTCCCTCACGCCCCTGCTCGCGTTCCCCTGGATGTTGAAGTTTCTCTGGTCGCCCTTCATGGACAAGCGCGGCGCGGGCTGGCTCGGGCGGCGGCGCGGGGTGATTTTGCCGATCCAGCTGCTCTCGGCCCTGCTCCTCTTCGCGCTCGCCACCCTGGAGGGGGGCCCGAAGGTCGCGTGGCTCTGCGCCGCCGTGCTTTTCGTCAACCTGCTCGCGGCGACGCAGGACGTGGCGACCGACGGCCTCGCGGTGGACATCCTCGCGGCGGACGAGCTCGGCTGGGGCAATGGCCTGCAGGTGGCGGCTTATCGCGTGGGGATGATCCTCGGCGGGGGCCTGCTCCTCGTCGTCTTCGACGCGGCGGGCTTCCAGATCACGCTGTTTTGCCTGGGCATGATGCAGCTCGTCGCCACGCTGCCCATCGCGTTTTTCCGCGAGCCACCGGCCCCACCGCCGCCGCCCCGACAGGCGCTGGGTTTGTCCTACTGGCTCGAGCGCCCGGGTGCATTCTGGTGGCTCGGGGTGCTTTTCATCTACAAGGCGGGCGAGCACTTCGCCACGGGCATCTTGCGTAATTTCCTCGTCGACGAGCGAGGCGCAGGGCTCGGGATGGCGGAGGTCGGATGGATGCTCGGCGGCGTGGCGTTCACGGCGGGGCTCCTCGGCGCGTTGATCGGGGGCGGGGTCGTGCGGAGGCTCGGATACCGGCGCGCCTTGCTCGGGTTCGGAGCGTTGCAGACGCTCGGGGTGCTCCTGTATGCATTCGTCGCGCGGCATGGGGTATCGATTCCGACGCTGGCCGCCGTGTGCTCGGTCGAGCACCTCGTGAGTGGCATGGCGACGGCATCGCTCTTCACGGCGATGATGGAGTCGTGCCGGCCGGAGCACGCGGCGACCGATTACACGGTTCAGGCCTGTGTGGTGGTCGCCGCGAGCGGCGTCGCGGCGATACCGAGCGGGCTCTCCGCGCATACGCTGGGGTATGCGGGGCATTTCACGCTGGCCGCCGGGCTCACCGCGCTCGCGGTCGTCTTCCTTTTCGTGGTCTTCCGGAGCGGCCGAGGGCTCGCTCCGGCGGTGATGCGGGGCTGAATCGGAGCTTTGGGTCCGCGCGCCTCAGAACTGCGGGTGTTTCTCGAGGAGCGAGACGATCTCGGCGATCTCCGGATCGATGAGCTCCGGGTCGTACGCGAGCGCGAGGGCGTGCGCCTCGGCGAGGCTCTTTTCGGTCGGCCTCTTCAGGGCCTCGGCATACGCGACGATGACCTTGCCCTTCCCCAGCCCCTTCTTCGGCGCGGCGAGGAGCTCGCCGATCGTCGTCGTGATCTCCACCGTCTGCTTGGCGTACGTGATGGGCGTCGTCCAGGTGGTGCGAATCGTGACGGGGTCGGCCGGATTGATGACCGAGGCGTCGCACGCTTCGAGGACCTGGCTGAAGATCAGCGCGTCGTCGGGAGCGAGGTGCTGCGGCTCCACCGACGGTTTGTCTGTCGTCGAGTATTCTTCGCCGTAAAACTTCCGGATCTGGAAATACCAGGGGAGCGTGAATTGCACGTCCACGCTCCGAGCCGCGACGTCCATCGTCTCGTCGAACCGCGCGGAGAAGATCCGGGAGGCCTCCTCGACGGAATCGAGATACACGTACGCGCCCCGGCCCTTGTCCGTCAGCGAGTTCAGGACCGCGTCGTTGTGCGTGAGCGCCGGGCCCGTGGCGACGCCGACGAGGTAAATGCCCTCCTTGTCGGCGTCCGCGGCGGCCATCGCGATCCTGTCTCCATCGGTGACGCCGACGTTCGCGCCGCCGTCGCTGATCATGACCACGCGGTTGATGCGCCCCGGTGCGTAATGCTTCTGGGCGAGGTCGTAGCCGGCATGGAGGCCACTCGCGAGGTCCGTCCCGCCGCTCGCCTCGAGCGAATCGACCACTTCGATGACCTTCGCGTCGTCCGGGCCGGTCACCAGGTGATCGGCGAGCAGGACGTTGTTCGACGCGCCCCACGTGAGGATACCGACGAGATCACCGGGCGCGAATTGCGAGCGGACGGCGAGGAGGGTGGCCTTTGCCCGCGCGAGGCCCGGGCCCTGCATGGAGCCCGAGGTGTCGACGAGGAAGGTGATGTTCATCGGCTTTCGCGGCTTCTGCGTGGCGAACGAGCGGACGGCGACCTGGAAATCGAGCTCGGCCGGCGCGTCGACGTGAGCCTCGAGCTCGGGGAAGAGGGAGAGCGTGCTGGGCTCGGCCGACGGATACTGAATGGTGTAGTAATTCAGGAATTCGTGTGTGCGAACCTCGCTCGGGAGAGGCTCGATGCCAAGCCGGAGCAGGTCGCGGACGTGGGCCGGCGACGCCATGGAGTTCGAGTCGTCGGCGGAGACGAAGAAGGTGGCCGGCTGCGACATGTCGAGGCCCGCGCACGTGGTGGAAGGGGCGGGGTCGGCCGCATCCACCGCCGCGACGAGGGTGTCGTCCGGGTGGGGCGGAGGCTTGGGGGCAGGGTCCGTACCGGTCGTGGTGCCGCCTCCACCGGCCACGCCGCCTGCGCCGCCTACGCCTGGGCCTACCTCGCCGCCGCCGCCCGTGCCGGTCGTGGCGATGGAGGAGCTCTCCTCGGACCCGCACGCAGCGAGGCCGAGGCCGAGCGAG
>JANMGF010000593.1:0-2592 GCA_031374535.1 Polyangium sp. (in: bacteria) | reverse complement strand
GCTTCCCGCTTCTTTCCGCGCGCGTCTACGACAACACCTTCTATGTGGCTTCGCGCGCCGTCGTCTTCGGCAGCGCGGCGACCGAGGGAGATCTCGTCGCTGGCAACCTCGTCTTCGCTGACAAGGACGTCGACGGCCCGGGCTCCGGCGTTGGCTCGAACCTCGTCGATGTCGCCGCGAACGCGGGTCAATACGTGCAGAAGCCGTCCGTTCTCCTCGGCGAGATGGACTTCTACCCCTTGCCCGGCAAGGCCGAGACGAGCCCGCTCGACACGACCGCGCTCGCCGACGATCCCGAACACGCGTGCGACTTCAACGGCAGCGCTCGCAAGGACTTCACCTTCCGCGGCGCATACGCCGGCGAGGGACCGAACCCCGGATGGAAGCCGGCCGAGGCCCTCAAGCCGGACGTCGTGTGTGGAGGCGGAAGCGGAGGCGCAGGCGGAAGCGGAGGCGGGAGCGCAAGCGGAAGCGGAGGCGCGGGCGGGAGCGGCGACGGAGGCGGAGGCTCGAACGCGAGCGGAGCGGGTGGAGACGGAGATGCGGGCGCCGATCCCGGCTGCGGATGTCGATGGAGCACCAACGATCCGGCATGGCCTGCGACCTCGGCCTTGCTTGGACTTCTGGTCGTCCTCGCTCGCCGACGTCGCAGCGCCTCCGTCTGATCGTTCGCCTCTCCTCCTTCCTCTCTCTGTAGAGGAGGGGGACCCGCGCGTCACATCGCGACGACCTCCACGGACACGTCCCGCGGCTTGCCCTCGCGCACGACTGACAGCTTCACCTGTTTCCCCGGGCCGACGTGATCGAGCGTGTCGAGCAGCTCCTCGTTCGAGCGGACGCGCTTGCCATCGATCGCGACGATCACGTCGCCGAGCACCACACGTTTCCCGCGCGTCACACGCACGCCCTCGAGCCCGGCCTTCTCAGCGGGCGAGCCCTCGATCACGTCGTAGATCACGACGCCCTCGATCCCGGAGCGTCGCGCCGCGCGATCCAGGGTCGGGCTCACTTGCACGCCGATGCCGGCGACGGAGGCGCGACCGTTCTCGATGATCTGGGGGACGAGCCGGGCCACCGTGTCGACGGGGATCGCGAACCCGATGCCCGCGGAAGCGCCGCTCGGGCTGTAGATCGCGGTGTTCACGCCGATGAGGCGGCTGCTCGAGTCGAGCAGCGGGCCGCCGGAGTTGCCGGGGTTGATGGCTGCGTCGGTCTGGATCACGTCGCGGATCTTTCGACCGTTGGGCGAGGTGAGCTCGCGGCCGAGCGCGCTGACGACGCCGACCGTGAGCGAGTGATCGAGGCCGAAGGGGTTGCCGACGGCGAGCACGCGTTGACCCACGAGCAGATCGCGGGATCGGCCGACGGGCAGGGCAGCGAGCTTCTCCTTGGGCGCCTCGATCCGGAGCACGGCGAGGTCCTTCTCGGGCGCGACGCCGACGATCATCGCGTCCCACTCCGACTGATCGGCGAGCGTCACGGAGAAGCGATCGCCCTGCTGGATCACGTGGAAGTTCGTGACGATGTGCCCTGCGTCGTCCCAGACGAAGCCGCTGCCCGTGCCTTGCGGGATCTGCATGACGTCGAAGGAGAAGAGGTTTCGCTGGACCGCGATGCTCGTGATGAACACGACCGACGCGGCTGCTCGGCGGAACACGTCGATGTCGCGGCGCTCTTCGCCCGTGAGATCTTGCGGGATCTGCAGGGGAGGCGCGGGCTCGGCGGGCGGCGCGAGATCATAGGAAGGAGGTGGCGTGCTCTGTCGCGAGCGTCCGAGGAAGAACCCGCCCGTGAAGACGGAGGCGACGAGGAGAAGGATCGTGAGGGCTTTTGATGCGGTTTTCATGCGGATCGTCGTGTGAAGGTCTGCCGCATTTTGTCGCGCTGGCGAGCGGGCTGCGGCATCGAATGAGCTCGGTCGACGGCGACGAGAGGCGCGATCAAGGCTCTATCCGGTGGGTTGGATGACCGAGAAGAACCCTCCCGACGCCCGTTGGTCGATTTCCTTGACAGGGCAGAGGGGGGGAGTATGTTCCGCCTCCCCGACGCGCCTGGGACGAAAGATCCAGGGCGAAACGGGGCAGGCCCCCCGGGCCAAGACCGTCCCAGCTGGTTGCTCCTCGAAAGAAGAGAGAACGGCGGGACGAAAAAAAAGAAACGGGGAGCTTGACAGGCGGAACGAAGTGAGTAAAGTCCGCCTCCCCGACGCGCCGAAGGGCAAACCCTGAAGGCGCGAGATCGCGAGGGCAACGCAGGCTGAAGAAGCAAGCGAGGCCAAGGCGAGAGGGGTCGCAGGAGCGAAACTGGATGGAAGATCCAGCGTAGCCGAAGCAAAAAAAGGTTGACAGAGCGAACAAGACGCTCTAAAACAACCGACCTCGCCGCAAGGAACGCCGCTGCGAAAGCGGCCCGGACGAACGGCGAGACGAACGAGACAATCGAAGGAAGGCAGAGAATCTCTGCCGCAAACCTTCGGCTCGGTCCTTGAAAACTGGATTGTACGCAACACGCAATGTGGTGACGTGGCCTCCGCTCGAGCCTGCGCAAGCACGGCCGAGCAATCACGTCATGCCTAGTGCATGAGCTGTTGTC
>JANMGF010000537.1:0-11204 GCA_031374535.1 Polyangium sp. (in: bacteria) | reverse complement strand
CAACGGACTGGACCTCGTCTACGAATCTGACAACTCGGTGCAGATGTCCTTCCGGATCAACGGTACCCGCGTCCGCCTCGGCCGCAGCCCGAGCCTGCCGAAGGACAAGTGGACCCATGTCGCCTACTCCTGGGACGGGGTGAGCGGCGAATTCGGGGAATACATCAACGGCGTCCCGACCAATCGCGCGCTGCCCAATGCGATGGGGACTTTCAAGCTCGGCGAGGGCGACATCTTCATCGGCGCGGGCTCGACGGTGAACACGCAGGCCTGCCCGTCGAACGGCAGCGGCTCCTTCGTGGGGGACATCGACGAAGTCCGGCTCTTCACCCACGCCCGATCGGCGCGCAGCATCTGCCTGACCTCGATGGGCGCCGATTGCATCGGCGAGGCCATCAAGGACGAGCCGACCGCGGTGCAGCGCGTGATGAACCAGCAGCAGTCGGCATGCGACGGACCGACGAAACTGGGCAGCCCAGAGTGCACCTCGGCGATGCACCGCCTCTGCGCGCAGCAAGGAGCGTCGGCGGCCCTCGACTCGGCGCAGAACCTGAGCAACACGGTGACGCAGCTCGTCAGCGAGCGACCGCCCATCTCCATGGCGGGAGTCGTCTTCGATTACAACAACTCAGCCGCGACGGTCGCCTGCACGCCCATCGAGCACGAGAGCGCGGCCATCACCTACGAGGAGCTGAACCGCTACCACAGCGGATGCGAAGACGACTCGTCCAATTGCGACACCGCGGCACACCGCTTCTGTGAGGATCTGGGCTGGAACACCGGCATCGTTTTCGAGCGCACCTCGCGCCCCTGGGTCAACTGCTTCAATGCGAATAAGATCATCACCGTGGCGAAGACCACGCTCGCCAGTACGTGCCAGCAGAACAACTGGACCGCGGCCTCCTGCCAGAAGTCGATGACCCAGGCCTGCATGGCGCAGGGCTACTACGGCGCCGTATTGCAGGAGGTCCACAACAGCGGCACGATGCCTCAGATCAACTGCTTCGCCCCCGCCACAATGCCGGTCTGGAAGTACACCCCCTGATCGCCTCTCGCCCCTGGTGTCGCCGCGCGCGCGTTCATTCGCAGCCCGTACAGCACTCCCGTGCGTGTGACGTGATGCGGGGATGCCCCTCCCCCTGTTGAACTTGACGTTGCGGCGGCGGCTCGGACGAAACCTACGCGACGTTCCTCTCGATGTTCACATTCGCCTTCGTGGGCCGCAACGCGGCCACCGGGGCGTCACGCCTTACGACCCGAACCATCCCTGGGTCGCGGTCGAGGAGCCCGGAGCGCGCCCGCACCTCCGGCGCCTCGGGGCGTGAGCCAAGCCCGGCGCACGCTCGTGCCCGCGTAGAAAGTTTGTGGACGGACGCACCGGGGTGCGACGTCCCGTGAGGGCGCACATGCACCTCGTTGACAAAATCCAGGACCTCTGATCGCCTTGAGGCGATGGCGCTTTCCGCGCGTACGCGCCCTCCTTTCCGTTGGGCTGCTCGGCTGCGCGACGACGGCGCTCGTGCCGCTCGGCTGCTCGGCCAAGATAGTCTATCCCACGGCGCCGGACGAGCGTCCGCGGGTCCCGGACGCGACGGCGGAGCGGCTGCGCGGATGCGTCGATGAGTTTGGCGGTGACCTTCCCCGCGGGTACTTTACCTTCGACGCCGCGTTGACGGTCGACGACGGACACGTCGTGGATGTCAAGAGCAAAGGCGTGCCCCATGAAGAGCTGGCGATATGCATGCGGATCGCGCTGCGAGGCATGACCGTCCCGGAGGAGCTGCTCACGGTGCCCAAGCTGCGCCTGTCCGAGTCGTCCGCTCCTGCGAACGGGCAGGAGGCGGCCGAGCGTGGGCTCGTCGGGCACCCCGGTGCGCTCGTGCTCGTGGCGATCGCGCTCGCCGAACTCGTCATCGAGGTGGGACCCACGGTCGTGGCGATCGCCGCTGCGGTGGAGATCAGCGGGGAGATCGCGGAGGCGGCGAAGAAGCGGCCCAAGCCGAAATATAGCCGTTGCTTGGATGCTGCCGCGGCCGGCAGCGAGAGCTGGTGGAGGTTTTGCGATTCATCGTTCCAGGTGAAAAAAGACCGTGCGAGATGTCGGTCGCGAGCGCTCGAAAGCGAACAGGACAAGCGCAATTGGTGCTACAATGAATTCGGGCGATGGTGAACGCATGAAAGCCAAGTCAAAGACCCCTGTGAAAAACCTGCCGCCTTCGTGGATCGCCGAGCGTGAATACACGCGACTCGACGCACCGGGCCGGGTTGTCGTTCGCATTGGGTGCCCGGAACCCGACCCCGAGAGCGCCCCTGGCCTCTGGAGATGCCCACTTCAAATCGAGGGGCTTGATCTGACCCAGATCGAAGACCTTCGTCTTGATAAGGATGCTCCGCTTTTTGGATACGGCGTCGACTCGATGGATGCACTGAAAAACGCGTTCCGTAGCATCCACGTGCTCCTCAAGAGGCACGGCACCCCCCTTCGTTGGGAAACGACCCAGGAGGAGACGCTTGGTTTCCCCGTACAAGTGCCCTCGGGCTACGGGGTCGAATTTGATAACCGAATGGAAGAGGTGATCAACGCGATCGACGCGGCTATCTTGGCGCGCATGCGGCCCATTTACGAGCGCGTTGAACGTCACGCGGCTCGCCTGGCGGAGGCGCGGGCGAAGCGGCGAGCGAAAAGGGCGCAGACAGGCGGATCAGGATCTGACGATGGGAAACCCTGAAGAGACCACCTCGAAGACCAAGAACCGCGCTGGATGGCCGAGCGCCGCCTCGAACGACGGGACGCCGTGGGAGGCACCGTCGTGGTCCGCGTCGGCTTTCCTCGATGGCCCGCGGGGGCCCAGGCGTGGAGATGCCCCTTCCTCGTCCTCGGCTTGGGGGACGACTCGATCCAGCGTGCGCACGGCGTCGACGCGATAGCCGCCATCCAGAATGCCCTGCGGGGGATTCGATCCACGCTCGTGCAGAGCGGTGTCCCGCTCCGACGGGAGGGGCTACGCGACGAGGACGGAGACGACACCGGGTTCTCCCTGGAAGCGGACCGAGGGCACGGCCTCGCATTCACACGACGTATCGAACAGATGATCCTCGAGGAAGAGGCGAAGCTCCCCGGGCCCACGGGCGAGCGCCAGAAGGGGAAGGCTCGGCGCAAAGCGCCGGCGAGGCCGCGCATACGCACCTTGTCCGACGACGAACGACTCCATTGGATAGCCAAGCGCGATCTCGTGCGACGTCATGATGCCGGGGGCCTGGTCACGGTCGCCCTCGGTTATCCTGAACTGCATGTCGACCAGAATGTGTGGAAATGTGCATTTGCGTTCGAGGGGCTGTACGACGACTTGATTTACTTTAGCCGCGGCGACGACTCGATGGGGGCGCTCCAAAAGGCCTTGCGGGGCATTCGTTCCAAGCGCGTGCACAGCGGAGTTCCGCTTCGTTGGGCGGTGCGGGTGGAGACGCGGACGAACGGCAAGGGGATCGAGGCCGAGCTTTCCGCGCTGGTTTACTCGACGTCGGACTCGCCCTCGTAATTATCCCAGCCCTCGGGCGCCGGGGTTGCATTCGATGCAACTAGGGCAGCACGGGCCGCCGCTTTGATCTCTTCCGGAACGTCTTTCGAGGGTTCCCACGCCGCGATCAATTCGCGCAACCTAACTAGCATGACGGCGACACAAACGGCGAGCGTTTGGCCGCGAATGCATCTTCGCTCTCGTCTCACGGGATCGGATTCTCCAGGAGCATGCATCGGCCGCGTTAGCCCCCGAGGGCTGCGCCGTGCGCCATGCGTCCCCGCACCCTTTGCTGTCTGGTCTGATCGAGGCCCCCATGGACGACCACGCATTCACAAGAGCCCTCGAGTCCCAACAAACCAAGCTGCAAACCTGGCTCTCCCGCCGGTTCCCGGCGAGCGACGTTCCGGACCTCGTGCAAGAGACGCTCCTCCTCTGCTGGAAAAAGCGCGAGGAGTACGACCCGACCAAGGAGATCGGGGGCTGGGTGCATTTCCGGATGCGCACGGTCGTCCACGCGCACCACAAGCGCGCCCGCGTGCGCGAGCGGGCCGCGCCTCTGCTCCACGAAGACGACGTCGCCCCGTCCACGCCGGAGCGCGAAACCCCGATTCACGCCCAAGAACGCAGGGCAGCGCTCGCTCGGGCGCGCCGCGGTGACCGCCCACGAGTTCGGCGACGGGAAGAGCGCCGCCGAAGCGTGCCGCTTGGCGAGTCGCGACAACGTCTTCTGCCGAGAGCTCCAGAGCCTCCACCCGTAGCGCGCAGCGCCCCGCGGCGATCGTCCGAAAAAGCCGCACCTCGCCACGACGCACGACGGATTCGCGCGCCTCGGGTGCAGTACCCATCGAGCAACGCGACACTCGCAGCGAACCCGCATGCGCGAAGCAATTCCTGCTCGCGCCGTGCATGCGGGCTCGCTGGGGGCGTCGCGTCTGGGCAGCGCCCCTGCCTCCCCCTCCCGGATCGCGCGGCTTTTCGTCGGGCCAAGGAATGCGTCGAGGCATCACGCTCGGTCCGGGAGGGGAGAGGTTTTTCATGATTCATCGATGACGGCGCCCATTCGAGGCGACGGCAGCCATCCCGTACTTGTACTTCGCCGAATGGCAAGGTCCGGGGGGGGCTCCCCCTTTACCCTCGCCCCCCCGCCAAAGTCGCGGTACATCCATCCCTGGCATGCGTCTCCGCGCCCCCGCTTTTGCCCTCCTCCCGCTCCTCCTCCTCGCGGCCTCCCCTGCGCTCGCCGATCGTGTCGTCGTGCTTCCTTCCCAGGGCACGGCGGCTCCGGCCCTGCGCCTTGGGCTCGATCAGGACCTCATGCGTGGCGCGGCTTCGCTCAGCCATTCCATCGCCTCCGAGGTCGAGGCCCAGGCTGCCCTCGTCCGCGTCGCCGATGGTTCGGCCGATACGCCCGAGGAGTTTGCCACCGTCGCCAATGCCCTCCGCGCGAACTGGATCCTCGCCGCGCGCCTCGAGCCGGCCACGGCCACCGCGCGTGTCGAGATCGCCGCGTACCTCGCCTCGCTCGGGCGCGTGGAGTCCGTCGCGCGGGACGTCGATCCCGCACGGCAAGCAGAGCAGATCCAGGAGATGCTCGCCGTCCTGCTCCGCCCCGAGGGCATCGGCGTCGGCGCGCTCCCGTGGGAACAAGCGCTTCCTCCTTCGCCGCCACCCCCGGCCATCCCGCCGCCGCCTCTGCCCCCGCCGCCTTCGCCCGGACCCCCGCAAAACCCCTGGAACATGGGGCCGTTTCTCCCGCCGCCCCCTCCTCCTCCGCCCTCGCCGCCTGCCACGAACGAGGTCACCCTGTCGTACCTCGGTGGCTCGCGACAAACCGTGGTGAACCCCTACACCGCGGGCAAGCCGGTCTTTCTCAGCGCCCTCATCGGTTTTTCCTCGGCCGCCTCCTCGCCCGGCCGCGTCTCCGCCAGCGCCGCGGCGTTCGTCGGTGCGCTGCGCGGCGGTTATGCGATCGGCGCATCCGGGCTCGAGCTTTTCGCGGGGCTCGCGGGCAACCTCGGCGGACCTCCCGCCTTGTGGATCGACCTCGGCGGCCGCTGGATGTTTTCCCCCACGATCCGCGCCGGTTCCGACGGCCGCAAGGAAGGTTTTTCTTTCCACGTCGGCCCCGAAGTTTTCCTCGGACCTTTCGTACGCCTCGGGAGCACCATCACCGGGCCGGATGGCCGCACGTACGAGGGGCAAAGCTCGGGGCACTTCTCGATCGGCGCCGCGCTCGACCTCGCCGTCGGGATCTCGCCTCAGCTCCGCATCGACGCCCAGATCGGCAACCTGCGTTTCGTGCCCACGGACGAAGGCACGATCGTGCTCATGGGCGGCACCATCGGCACGACGTATCGGTTCTGAAGCGGAGCCGCCGTGGCCACGATCGCCCCGCTCCCCACGCGCCGCGCCACGATTCGCCTCGCGAAGGCCGTCGCCGACGCCCTCGTCCCCGGCGATCTCGTGATCCTCTCGGGCGACCTCGGCGCCGGCAAGACCTTCTTCACCCGCGCCCTCTGCCGCGCCCTCGGCGTCCCTTCCGAGGAGCCCATCACGAGCCCCACCTTCACCCTGATCCACGAGCACGAGGGCCGCTTTCCGATCGCCCACGCCGATCTCTACCGCGTCGGCGACGAGGAGGAGCTCGGCCAGCTTGGCCTGCGTGATCGCCGCGGCGAGGGCGCGGTCGTCGTCGTCGAGTGGGGCGCGCCGTACGCCGAGGCCCTCGGTGGAGACGCGTTTTCCGTCACCTTCGAGGTCGCGGCGCAGGGGACCCGGCGCGCGCGGATCGAGGGCAGTGGGCCCCGCTCGCTCGAGCTTCTCGCTTCCGTGCGTGCGCGGCTCGGCATGTCGCCATGACGCGTTCCGGACGGGCGTGTTAAAGAGGTCCTCGCGTGGCCGACTCCGAACTGACGCTGCAACGGATCCTCGATCCCGTGCTTGGCTTCTTCGAGAACGTCGGGACCACGGTGAGCTTGACCCTCCAGACCGTGCTCTGGCTCTTTCGCCCGCCTTTCCGGGTGAGCCAGATGCTCGCCGCCATGGATTACATCGGCGTCCAGTCGATCTTCCTCGTGGGCCTGACGGGCCTCTTCAGCGGCATGGTCGTCGCGCTCCAGTCGGTCTCCGCCTTGAAGCAGTTCAGCGCCGAGGCCAACGTCGGCGGCCTCGTGGCCGTCTCGCTCGCGCGTGAGGTCTCGCCCGTGTTTTCGGCCCTCATGATCACCGCGCGGGCGGGCAGCGGCATCGCGGCCGAGCTTGGCAACATGCGCGTCACCGAGCAGATCGACGCGATCACCACGATGGGCGTGAGCCCGGTCCAGTACCTGCTTTCGCCGCGCCTGCTCGCGGGGGCTGCGATGGGGCCCTTGCTCTGCATACTTTATTCGACCGTGGGCATGTTCGGCTGTTACGTGGTGGCCGTCGTCTGGCTCGGCGGCGACTGGGGTTTTTTTCTGCGGAGCGTTCACGACCTGGCCCGGCCGAGGGATCTCGTCATGGGCCTCGTGAAGAGCGTGGTCTTTGGCTTTTTGATCTCCTCGGTCGCCTGTCGCCACGGCTATTTCGCGTCGGGCGGCGCGCGCGGCGTGGGTATGGCGACGACGCGCGCCGTCGTGGAGAGCTGCGTGGCCATCCTGGTCTCCAATTACATTCTCACGCAGATGATGCTGGGAGATATCTAGTGACGGGAAACACGAGCAAGATCGGGCCCGAGGGCCTCGACGTCGAGGCGTTGAACGATGGGCTCGCCCGCGAGCACCCGATCGACGCTTATTACGAGCGTTCCTTTTTGCCGATCCGGCTCATCGAGAAGGGGCGGCTCTCGATCATCCGGCGCTTCGTGGGCCCCACGGACGGCCTGGATCTCGCCGAGGTCGGCTCGGGCGGCGGCCATGTCCTCCGGATGTTTCCGCGCGCCCGGATCACCGCGATCGACGTCTCCAGCGTTTTCCTCGACACGGCCCGGAAAAACCTCGTCGGGTATGACGCGCGTTTTCTGAAGGGCGAGGTCGACAAGATGGTTTTGCCCGCGGGCTCCTTCGACCGGATCATCTGCACCGAGGTCCTCGAGCATTGCGTCGATCCCCGCGCGATCCTCCGCGCCATCGCCCGCCTGTTGCGACCTGAAGGCGCCTGCGTCATCACCATCCCGAACGATCCGCTCATCCTCGGCTTGAAGGGTCTCGTGCGGCGCACGCCCGTGGGCTGGGTTCTTCGGGATCGGATCGATTGGGGCGGAGACCGATACCATTTGCATACGTGGTCGCCCCGCGAATTCGGACTTCTCCTGGAAGAGTTTTTCCGGATCACCGACCGCGCCTCGTCCCCGTCCGACCTGCTCCCGATCCGAGCGTGTTTTCGTTGCGTGCTCCCGGCTTCGCGCAGGGCAGTACGCGGATGACGGGCCACTCAAACGGCCCCGAGCCCCGCCGTGCTCGCCGCGTTCGCGAGCAGTCCGTCGATGAGCGCACGCAGCCTTCGCGGCAATCGGCCTCCTGCGTGCGCGAGGTAATAGGGCCGCGCGCCCGCCGACCATTCCGGCAGCACCCGCAAAAGACGCCCCTCCGCCAGATCCGCCGCGCAGCTCAGCGCCGGCAGGCGCGCGATTCCGATCCCGTCCAGCACCGCGAGGCGTAATGCGTCGAGGTCATTCACCGAGAGCGCTGCCGGGAGCGAAATCGCGCGGGCTCCCGCGCGCGGGTGCGTGAGGGTCCACGCGCCCGGCGTCGGGGAGGCGATATCGAGCCGTAGAAAGCGATGCCGCGCGAGATCCTCGGGCGAGGCGGGCGCGGGCTCTTCGGCCAGGTAACGCGGGCTCGCGACGAGCACACCCTCGATCCGGAAAAGCAGCCGCACCCGCAGCGCCGCGTCGTCCACGCGCCCGCTGCGGATCACCACGTCGAATCCCTCGGCCAGGAGGTCGACCGGGCGCGGACCGAGCTCCACGGCGACGGCGAGGTCGGGCGTCTCGCGGAGGACACGCGCGAGCGCCGGCATCAAAAAGGTCCGGCCGATCTCCGGCGGCGCCGAGATCCGCACCAGGCCCCCGCGTCCGTGGTGCGCCTGCCGGAGCTCCTCCTGCGCGCGCACGAGCTCCCGCAATGCAGGCACGGCGCGCTCGTGGAGCCTTCGGCCATCGCTGGTCGGCTCCAGACCGGACGCGCGTCGTTGCAGCAGCGTCACCCCGAGCCGCTGTTCCAGCGCGGCGAGGCGGCGGCTCAAGGACGACTTGGGCGCCCCGAGGGCCCGCGCCGCCGCCGAAAGGCTTCCCAGCTCCACGAGGCGCGCGAAGAGAGCGAGATCGTCCAAACCATCGTCCGACATGGATCGTTCCTACCGTGGAACGCGGCGTTCCGGAAGCGGGGCTGCCGCGATTGCCGTGCGCGGACTACTTCTTGGGTGTGGCGCCGGCGACCCAAACGCGGCGCGGAGGATCCCCATGAACAAGCTTTTTCCTGTGGCGATGACGTTCCTGCTCGCGTGCGGCGCGCTTGCTGGTTGTGGCGGCGACGATACCGATCCGGAAGGCCCCGTGGACGACGGCCGCGCGGCCGTGCAAGCCGAGATGCGCGGGCGCTGGCTCACCACGTGCGCGCCGGTCCAGGGCAGCGATCCTCCGTCCCACTACCAGCTCGAGGTGGTCAACAACGGCGAGCGCGGCACGTTCCGTTACAGCGAGTATGCCGACGCGGCCTGCGCGATGCCGCTCTTCGACATCGTCCTCGAGAGCCGGCAGGAGATTGGCGCTGCGCTGCCCGACATCGGCGCGGGCATCTACGAGCTGAACATCTACTACGAAAAGCAGACCGCGACGGCCCACGTGCAGCCCGTCGCCGACGCGATGATGGGTGCCGGCTGCGGGACGGGCGCGTTCACGCTCGGCGAGCCGAAGGTCACGTCGGACACCGGCTGCTTCTTCCTGAAGCCCATCACCACCTGCCCCGCCGATTACGACATCACCAAGATCGAAAACGACCGCTTCTACAATGGCGTCCGCACGGCCGACATGTGCAAGCCCGCGGGCCGACCGACGGCAATCAATTCCTTCTGGTTCGATCGCGTCGAGTGACGGCCTTTCCGCGAGGACACGAGAACATCGTTCCGTTCCAGGGGGCGATGTTCTAGGGTGTCGTCCATGCTGAAACGTGCGCTTTCCTTGGGTTTGATCACCACCACCCTCCTCCTCGCCGCCGCCTGCGACGACGGGAACTCCACGACCACGGGCGGCGCGGGTGGCGTCGGAGGCGCGGGCGGCAGCGGCGCCGCGGGCGGCGTCGGGGGCACCGGCGGCGTCGGCGGCACCGGCGGCGTCGGGGGTGCGGGCGGCACCGGCGGCGCGGGCGGCGGTATGGTCGAGGTCGATCCGCTGGTCGGCGTCGGGACCGTCGAGCTGATCCAGGGGAACTTCATGTTCACCGAGGGTCCGCAATGGATCCCGGCCACGAAGACGCTCCTTTTCACGGACATCCCCGCGAACCGCATTTACGAGCACACCCCGGGCGCTGGCATCGAGGTCTTCCGCGAGCCCAGCGCCAACACCAATGGCCTCGCCCTCGATCAGAACAAGCTCCTCGTCTCTGCCGAGCACAGCGGTCGCCGCGTCTCGCGCGAGCTCGCGGACGGCTCGCTCGTCAACATCGCCGACATGTACGACGGCAAGAAGCTGAATAGCCCGAACGACGTCATCATCCGCAAGGACGGCTCGGTTTATTTCACGGATCCGCCCTATGGCCTGCCCGCCGGTGTCCAGAGCGAGCTCGGCTTCTTTGGCGTCTTCCGCGTCACGACCGGCGGCGCCGTGCAGCTCATCGCCGACGACATGCAGCGACCGAACGGCATTGCCCTCTCGCCGGACGAAACCACCCTCTACGTCAACGACAGCATGACCGGCGCGCTCCGTGCCTACCCGGTGAACGCCGACGGATCGGTGGGTGTGCACGAGGTGCTCGTCACGACGAGCCCGGGCCCCGACGGAATGGCCGTCGACATGAAGGGCAACCTCTTCGTCACCACGAGCGCCGGCGTCGAGGCGTATAGCCCCGCGGGCAAGCTGTACGGCGTGATCACGGTCCCCGAGCAGCCCTCCAATTGCGCGTTCGGCGGCGAGGACGGCAAGACGCTCTACATCACGGCGCGCAAAGGTCTTTACCGCGTGACGCTCCAGGGCGCCGGCCTGTACTGATCCCCTTCACATTCGCCCCGCCACCCAGATCGCAATCGCGACCCCCACCACGCTCTCCCCGGCGACGAGCCCCGAGGCCGTCGCCACCGTGTACATCTCGTCCTTCTTCGGGAACCGCGCGGCCAGGATCGCCGACAAGGCGGCGCCCACGAAGAGCGTGTAACTCGTCGACGCCGGCAGGATGAAGGCGAGCCCGAGCCCCATCGAGGACGGCACCCACGTAGCCATACGTTTCGGCCCGATCTCCGACGCGACCGTGGAGATCACGGCGACCGCGGTTGCAATGGCCATGGCCGTCGCCGCGCGTGGCGGCAGGCTCGTGAAGCCTCGCGCCAGAAGCTCCGCCGTCCCTTTGAACATCTGCACGCCCGGCGCGGGGTATTTCGTGCCGATGAGCTCGAGCGGGAAGGCCTTCGTGAAGACCAGCGCCGTGAAAAACCCTCCCGTCACGATCCCGAAGATCTGCGCGAAGAGCTGCCTTTGCGGCGACGCGCCGAGGA
>JANMGF010000507.1:0-3535 GCA_031374535.1 Polyangium sp. (in: bacteria) | reverse complement strand
GCGAGCGCGCGGAGCTTCTGCCCGAGGAGCTCGCCCATCTTCGCCGACCGCTCGATGAGGCCGAGCCTCCGGTACTCGTCGATCGCCGCGATCGCGGGCGCGAGCGTGAGCGGGTGCGCCTCGTACGTGTGCCCGTGCGCGAAGAAGTTGTCGTCGAAATAATCGGCGATCGCGCGGCTCGTGGCGACGACGCCGAGGGGCATCGCGGCGTTCGTGACGCCCTTCGCGGTCGTGAGGATGTCGGGCGTGACGCCCCAGTGCTCCACGGCGAACCACTTGCCCGTGCGGCCCCAGCCGGTCATGACCTCGTCGGCGATGAGCAAGACGCCGCGCTTCTTTGCGAGGGCCGCGAGCTTCGGCAGGTAGTCCGGGGGCGGGACGAGCACGCCGTTCGTCCCGACGATGGGCTCGACGATGATGGCCGCCACGTTCTCGTCGTGGTCGATCATGTACGCCAGGTAATCGGCGCAGGCCGTCGCGCACGTGTCCGGGGTTTTCTGAAGGGGACAACGATAACAGTTCGCCTCAGGGCCGAATATGACGCCCGGGATCTTGCCGGTGGGCTCGACGAACCAGCGGCGCATGTCGCCGGTCGCGGCGATCGAGCCCGCGGTCGAGCCGTGGTACGAGGTGTAACGCGCGAGGATCTTGTGTTTGCCCGTGACCATGCGGGCGATCTTGATCGCGGCCTCGTTCGCCTCGGTCCCGGAGGTGGCGAAGAAGAACTTGTCGAGGCCCTTGGGCACCACCTCGAGGAGCTTCAGCGCGGCCTTGGCGCGGATGTCGCATGTGTACGAGGGGCCGATGAAGGCGAGATCCTTCGCCTGCGCGCAAATGGCGTCGATGACCGCCTGGTTCTGGTGACCCAGGTTGGAGCAGACGAGCTGCGACGAGAAATCCAGGTATCGTTTGCCGGAGGCGTCCCAGAAATGGCAGCCCTCGGCCTTCGTGATGTGCAGGGGCTTCCACCCGCGCTGTGCGCGCCACGTGCCATAGGTATGCCTCGCGGTGAGCTCGGAGATGTCGTCGGTCATGGGGGCGCATCCTAGGACATCGTCAAGCTCGACTGAACGATGTTTTTCGGAGCGCCTCACCCCGGGTCGGAGGGACGGTCGGACCTCAACCCCGGTCGGAGCGACCTCAACCCGGGTCGGAGTGACCTGGGTGTCGGGACACATCTTCCTCCCCTTTCCCGCGAAGGCGAGGGGCAGGGGTGAGGGAATCTTTCCGCTTATTTCAGGGCATCTTCACGACGTGGAACGTCTGCAACACACCCGGCTTCGAGGGCGTGCCGAGGACGCCGAGGAGCTTCGTGTCGGGCACGAGGAAGATCGCCTTCAGGGCCGAGATGTCGAGCCTGCCGCCGGCCGCGGTGAACGCGACGGGCTTCTGCCCCTCTTTCACGCCCTCGATGCGGCCCTTCGACCACTTGAGCTTCATGCCGAGGGTGCTCACCTCGAGCTCGTCGCGGTTGTCGGGCCAGCCGATGCTGCGGATCGCGATGAAGCCGCCCTCCTCGAGCTTCTGCACGAGCTTCTGCATGAGCTCCGCGAGCTTTTCGTCGAGCTTCTCCGCGCAGTCGCCCATCTGGCAGATCTGCATCGGATCGCGGCTCTGGCCATCCTCGCCGTAGAAGAGAACATCGAGGCTGAAGGCCGTCTCCGTGCGTTTCTCGTTCGGCACCATGAAGAGCTTCTTCGACGCGGACCAACCGATGCGCCGGCCGCCGCCCTTCACGATGTCGCGCGCGAGCTGCTCCATCTCGCCCATCTTCTTCGGCTCCGCGGCCTTCTTCTCGGCGGCCGCTTCCCCTTCGGGCTTCGCGTCGCCGGAGGGCTCGTCCGCGGCCGCGGCCGTGTCCGTCGTCGAGGCCGTGTCCGACGCCGCGGCCTCCTTCTCGCCGCCTTCGGGCGTGACGGGATCCTTCGCCGGGCCGCAGCCTGGCAAGAGTGCGAGCACGAAGGTGAGGGCGGCGAGCGAGCGAACCATGATGGAAACCTCCTGGGGCCTTGGCAGAGCGGACCTTACTCCAGGGCGGACCCGCGCGGAAAGCTCGATATGCCTTTTCCGGAGCGCGGAGGTCGGTAGACTCCCGCATCATGCAGAACGACTCACGGTCTTTTCCTTTTCTCCGCGCCGCGTCCGGCTTCGCCCAACGCCTCTCGGCGCTCTTGCTTCTTTGCGCGCCGCTCGCCGGTTGCGGCGACGACGGCCCCGCGCCTCCCGGGCCGATCCCGCTCGATGCGCTCCGCGACGAGCTGGCGCAGGCCACGTGCGAGCAGTACGTGCGGTGCGGGCTCACGCCCGACAAGGCGACGTGCGACGCGACGCAGGGCGATCAGCAGGAGACTCTCCAGCTCCTGACGGACGCCGTGCTGGGGCGCGTGACGTACGATCCGGCAGCGGGCCGCGCCTGCGTCGAGGCGATCCGGGCGCGGGCGTGCGACATCCGCTCGTCGACGACGAAGGCTTTCATCGCTGCCTGCGAGGGCATGTTCGTCGGTACCATCCCCGAGGGCGAGGCATGTCTGCTCGCGGAGGAGTGCGCGGGCAAGAGCTACTGCGACACGTCGATGTGCATGGGCGGTGGCGTGTGTTGCCTCGGCACGTGCGCGAAGGTGCCCGCGCTGGTGGCGGTGGGCGGCGACTGCACGATGAATGCGTGCGTGGAGTCGGCTTATTGTGATCAAGCGGCAATGCCGTTCACGTGCAAGGCACGCAAGGACAACGGCGAGGCGTGCGACGCGGTCGATCAATGCAAGGATGGCATGCGCTGCGATGTCGGCGGCAATCCGCAGACGTGTTATCTCCTGCAAAACCGCGGCGGGCAGTGCAACCCGTCGCTCCAGCAGGGGGCTTGCATCCGGTTCGACGATTATTGCGATCCGACGGAGCGGAAGTGCAAGCAGCTTCCCGGCGATGGGATGCCGTGCACTGCGGATGATAATGAGTGCCTGGAGTATGCACGTTGCGATGCCGGGACGTGCAAGCGGCTGGCGATCGAGGGGGAGGCGTGCGTGGATGGACCGGATTGTCTCGGGACGCTCCGATGCGACAACATGGTGTGTGTGGTGAGGGCGTCGAACGAGGTTTGCGCGTTCTGATCAGACAGCGAAGATTCTTGACGCGTAGCGCTTCGAGGCCCATCGCGGCCCAGCCCACCCGCGTTCCACACCCGAGGCGAAGAAATCGGACGCGGGGCGACGCTGCGTTCAGGCGGTGACGGAGCGCTGGCCCCGGGCGCCCGCATAACATGGGGCGCCCGGGGGAGGGGACAGGAGCCTCAGCTCAGCCCGACGTCGTTTCGGGGGCAGGCTCGGCAGGCTTTTTCGTCCATCGCGTGGCGCGTGCCGCGGCGACAGCCTTGGCATGAGCGATTGCGTCCGTCAGGGGTGCGAGCAATACGCGGCACTCCGCCTCCCGCTCGAGGTCCCCTGCCGGAGCGCGGCTCTCGATGTATTTGCGCAGGCGCCCGACGATATCGAGCCAATCGGCCTCCGCGCTCCTGCCGAGGAGGACCTGCCCGCCGCCGTCG
>JANMGF010000493.1:0-1491 GCA_031374535.1 Polyangium sp. (in: bacteria) | reverse complement strand
TCCCGCGTGAAAAAGTCGGCGATGACCCGCACGGAGAGCCGTTCGCCGAAGCTCGCAGCGTAGTCGAGGCTGCGCAAGCTAAGCTCCCGCACGAGCGAGAGCCCCCGGTAAAGGGCGGCGATCTCCTCGAAAAAGGGCGCGAGCAAGGCGTCGTCGCAGCCGAGCTCGCGGGCGATCGCAGTTTGCCGCTCGATCACGCGTTCGGGGGCGTAGACGCCCCGCGCAGCCTCACGCGCGCCCGCAAGGAGCGCGTCAGTCATGCCCTTATGAGCCGAGCTCACGACGAGCGGCGATTTTCCCCCGCGGGCACGCCCGCGCACGATGGCAAGGACCTTCTCGATCTGCTTCCTGTTGGCGACGGAGCTGCCGCCGAACTTCATCACGATCATGGCGGCCGGACCGTAGCGCAACGCGTTGTAAGGTGCATGGGGGAAGTGTTGACGCAGCCCCTCGGGTGCCGCTAACGTCGCGTGGTCTTATGAATCAGCTCTCCTGGGTGCGTCGAATCAAGGGAATCGGACGCAGCGTCGTACATTGGGGGCTCGGCACCGCGCTCGACGGAGGCAACTTGCGCGCCCTCTCGGCCGCGCCGCACCCGCGGGGGAAGGTGATCACGAGCGCCGTGCGTGGCCTCCAGGCGTCTTTGCCCGCCTCCGAGCGCGCGATCGTCGAGACGATCGAGGCCGCGCGGCAGCGGCTCTTGCAGCGGAAGGAGCCGCTCGCCGACGGCAGCCTGCCAGTCGGGCCCTACGACGACGGCGTGACGGTGGCAGCGGCGTGCGGAGCGAGCAAGCCCAAAAAGTCCGCGCTTTTCCTGTATCACCTGGCCCGCGAGCTCCAGCCCGACCTGGTGATCGAGCTCGGGACGAACGTGGGCATCTCGTCGGCATACCTCGCATCGGCGCTCCGGAAAAACGGCAAAGGCAGGCTCGTGACACTCGAGGCGTCGCCCTACCGGATCCGCTGCGCAAAAGAGGTACACGCGAGCGTCGGGCTCAAGAACGTGACCTACGTGCAAGGCCTCTTCGCCGACACCCTCGCGCCAACGCTCCGCGAGATCGGCGCCGTCGATTTCGCCTTCATCGACGGCCATCACCAGTACCAGCCAACCCTCGATTACTTCCAGGTGATCCACGCACACGCAGCCAGAAACGCGACCTACGTCTTCGACGACATCCGCTGGTCCGAAGGGATGCTCCGCGCCTGGAAGGAAATCCAGAGGGACGACCGGCTCACCATCGCCGCCGATTTTCACACCGTAGGCGTCTGCGTAGCCGCCGGGGACGAGGCCCGCCGCCGATACACTTCGCCCCCGATCTACCGAGCACTCCTGTAAAGCCAAGCCCGCGGGCAAACGGACGCCGCCGCGCTGGGGCTTTGCCCCAGGCCCCACCAGGGGCTATCCGCCCCTGGACCCGGACCAGCCAGGGGCTGGACCCAAGCTCGATGAACTGCGCAACGCGCAGTTCATCGAACAGGCCCGGTTCAAGA
>JANMGF010000424.1:0-4892 GCA_031374535.1 Polyangium sp. (in: bacteria) | reverse complement strand
CGCGCCCGCGGCCTCGGGCGAGCGCGGCGCGGCCTGGCCCGCGGCCGTGTGGGAAACGCCGGTGTTCCGGGGCCTCGATGCGCGTGCGCGGCGCGAGATCGAGGACGCGGGGCGTGTCGTTTCCGTGGCCGCGGGCGACGTTGTTTACCGCGCGGGCGAGGTGGCGGGCGCGTTTTACGTGGTCGCCGAGGGCCTCGTCGCGCTCTCGGCCGTGCGGCGTGGCGAGGATCGAGAGAGCGAGCTCCGCGTCGCGGGCAAAGGCGCCTCGTTCGGCGAGGAGGCCACGGCTTTTGGTGCCCGCAGCGCGACGGCCACGGCCCGCGTTTCCTGCCGGCTCTGCGAGGTGCCCGCGCACGTCTTCCAGCGCGCTGCTGCCCGCAGCGGCAAGGCCGAGGTCGCCGAGCGGCTCGAGCGAATCCTGCGTCGTGCCGCGACGCGCGACCTCCTGCACACGATGGCCTTCGCCCGCGCCCTCGATCCCGAGGACGTCGACGTCCTGCTCGACGCGGCCCGCTACCAGCGCTTCGATCGAGGACAGCCCGTCTATCGCGAGGGGGATCCCTCCACCGATCTTTTCCTCGTCGGAAGCGGCATGATCCAGATCCAGACCGACGACGGCGAACGCCTGCGCGTGCGCGCCTACCTCAATCGCGGTGATTTCTTCGGCGACGCCGAGATCGAGGCCGGCACGACCCGCCTGTCCGGCGCCGTCGCGAGTGGCCCGTCGCTCCTCATCGCCATCGACGCGCGTACGTTCCGCGGCATCGCCGTGCGCCACCCGGATCTCTTCGGCGCCCTCGGCCGCATCAGCATCGATCAGCAGGCGTCGCAGATGTCCGTCATCGGCCGCGCCGCGGCGAACGCCACGCAGCACGCGTTCCGCGATCTCTACCGGCTCAAGGTCGCCCGATCGCTGCTCGTCATCGACCTCGAGACGTGCGTGCGTTGCGGGCACTGCGCGTGGGCGTGCGCGGATCTGCACGGCGAGGCGCGGATCGTGCGGCGCGGCGACAAGATGATCGCGCGGGTGGAGACGCAGGCCGAGGCGCCGCGCAGCTTGCTCCTGCCGAACTCGTGCCAGCACTGCGAGAACCCGAGCTGCATGATCGACTGCCCCACGGGCGCGATCGGCCGCGATCCCGACGGCGAGGTCTTCATCCGCGAGGCGCTTTGCACGGGCTGCGGCGCGTGCGCCAAGGCCTGTCCCTGGGACAACATCCAGATGGCCGTGCGCCCGGCGGAAGCCGCGCGGCCCGTCGGTGGCGCCTATCCCGACGTCGCGGTCAAATGTGACCTTTGCCGCGGCTACGAAGGGCCTGCGTGCGTGCAGGTTTGTCCGACGGGATCGATCTTCCGCCTCAACCCGAGCGAGGAGCTCGCCGACGTGCGTGACCTCGTGCTCGGCGGATCCACGTCCCGCGCCGAGGTCCAGAAGCAAGGCGCGAGCTCGATCGGACTCATCGCGGGCGGCGTGATCGCGGGCTCCGCGATCGGCGTGGTCGGCGGGATCATGCACGCCCGCGGCCTCTTTCGCGCGGATGCGGGCCTCGGCGGCGCGGCGGGGATCCTCGCGGCGGTCGGGTTTGTCCTGCTCGTCCTTTATGCCGTCCCCAAGCGGCTCGTGCGCCTCTGGATGAAGAAACGCGCCGAGGGTGAAGGCGGAGAACCTCGTACGCCCGTCGCCTCGCGTGTTCGTCCCCAGCTCGCCATCCATCTCGCGCTTGGCCTCGTCACCACGGGCCTCGTCTTCGCGCACGCGCCGCTGTCTCCGATCGCCCCGTCCACCGCGGGCGGCGCGCTCCGCCTCGTGTTCCTCGCGAGCGCGCTCGTGGGAGGTTTCGCCGCGCTCGCCTACGCCTGGGTCCCGCGCCGCATGGCCCGCATCGAGCGATCGGCCGCGTTGCCCGAGGATTTCGCCGCGGCGCGAAGAGAGCTCATCGACAGGCTCTACCGCGAGGTCAGCGGCAAGAGTGATCTCGTGAAGAAGATCTTCGAGAAGATCCTCGTGCCGTTCGCGATGTCCTTGTTCGGCCCGCTCGCCTTGCTCGCGAGCGGCCGGAGCTTGCGGCAGGAAGAAGAGATCCTGCGGGCCCGGATCGAGCGGGTCCTCGATGGACGGGGCAAGGAGCGGCTGGCGGGGCTCGACGGGCTCGTGCGGATCGTGGTGGAGCTTCGCGCGTTGCCGGCGCAGCGGCTCCTCCTGCGGCTGCTGCGCGTGGGGTTACCCCTGCACATCCTGACATTCGGGATGGCGATGGCGCTGCTCGTGGTGCACGTGGTGGCGGTGATGAGGCGGTAGGGGAGGGGACTGATCGTTTCAGGTCGAAAGGTTGGGCCACCAATCTTCGAGGGAGATCTCGATGGCGTCGAAGGGTTCGGCGCGGACGCGATCGTCCTCCCCGTGGACGCCTAGCTCCATCCAGCGACCATCGAGGAGCTTGCTCACGGTGAGCGTTCGGGCTTCGAGGTCGATGTACCAGAGATGCTGGACGCCGATGCGCGCGTAGAAGGGGCGTTTTGTACGCTGATCGTAGCCTCGCGTGCTCGGCGAAAGGATCTCGCAGACCCAGTCGGGGACGGTACGGATGGCTTCGCTCGTGGGCAATGTAGGCATCCGTTCGCGGCGCCATCCTGCAAGGTCGGGCGAGAATTCGGGCGAGTCTGGAAGCTCGATGCCAGGCTCGACGAGGATCCACCACCCACCAGGGCCGCCGCGACCCCGCTTGAACGGGCCGTACAAATCGTCCGCGAGAGCGGAGGTTACGTCCATGTGCGGGGCGCGCGGCCTTGGCTGCGTGTAAAGGACGCCCTCGATGATTTCGCCCTTCACGTTGGGCGGCAGCGCCTCGAGATCGGCCATCGTGGCAGGTGCGAGCTTGCGAGCGGCGGAGGCCATGACGAAAGCCTGCATCGAGCCATCTTTCGCAGCAACCTCTTTCGCGGAGCCCGGTCCCTCGGCGTCCACGTTTGTCCAGGTACGCCCCTCCTCATCCCTGCCGTCGAGCGCCCCTGCCGTGATACCCTCCTCCCTCCTCCTCGACCTCCTCCACCATGGCAGACCGCGATCGTCGGGACGAACCATCCCCGGGCAAACCTCCTGCCGCGCTGCCCACCCTTTATGCCTCTCCCCTCGGCGACGCCCGCGATCGTGCCGCCGTCCCGCGCGAGCTTGCCCGCGGCCGCGCTGCCAAGCGGGCTGAAAAGACCTCCGACGTCACCCGATTCCGCGGCTTCCTCGCCGCCACGATCGTCGCCGCCGCCGCCTCCGCCCTCTCCGCCGTTCTCCTCCCGCCCCCCGGCGGCCACGCTTCTCCCGGCCCGCTCTCCCGCCCCCACGCGCGCGCCGCGAGCGTCACCTGCGCGAGTTGCCACGGCACAACCGAATCCCCCAAGCGCCCCGACGAAGCCTGCGCCAGCTGCCACGGACCCCACGCCCCGCGCCGCGGCCCCCACGCTCGCCTCTTCAAATCCGGCGCCCTTCCATGCTCCACGTGCCACCCCATTCACCAGGCCGACCAGGGCGTCGCCTTCGTCCCCGGCGAACCTCCCATCCGCTTCGCCCCCGGCGTCGAGCGCCCCCTCGACGACCTCCCGCCCACCCACCTCTCCGCCACCGTCCCCCTCGTCACCGCCGCGAGCTGCAAGGGATGCCACGACCCGCGCTCCCCCCGCGATCCCATCGCCCGCTGCTTCGCCCCCAGCCAGGACAAACTCGGCCCCGACAAACCGTCGCTCTGCTTCGACGAACACCAGACGGCCCTCCCGCCCGACGCACCCGATCGACCCGCCCCCCAGCCCCGCGGCCGCGTTTGCGCCGCGCAGCACGGCGAGGATCGCCCCGTCGCCTGGGAAGCCGCGCGTGACGTCGCCCTCGCCGTGCCTCTCCTCGATCGCCCACGGACGAGCGCTCTCTCTTGGCTTTGGCTCGGCACGGGCACCCTCGCGTTTGCCCTCACGCTGGGCCTCGTCCGTGGCTCCGGCGCCCTTCGCGCGCGCCGCCGCAAAGCCCAGGACAAACCCCAGGCCGAGGCCCTCCTGAGGCCCCAGACGCGTGTTCGCCTCCCGCAGATCGACACGCAGACCTGCCTCGGTTGTTATGCCTGCGTCGACGCTTGCCCCTACGACGTGCTCGAGATCCAGAAGTACGTCGCGGTCGTCGTGCGCCCCGAGGCCTGCTGTGGCCTCACCCTTTGCGAGCAACGGTGCCCGAACGGATCCCTCCGCATCACCGACGGCGATCCCATCGGCGACCGCCCACGCATCCAGGACTCCCTCGAGAGCCAGGACACCCCCGGCCTTTTCCTCGCCGGCGACGTCACGGGCCTGCCGCTCATCAAAAACGCCATCCTCCAGGGCGCGCACGCCGTCGAGAAGATCGCCGAGAGCCTCTCGGCCGAGGGATCCTGGACCGGACCGGGCGAAAAGCCGAAAGACCTCGTCGTCGTGGGCGCCGGCCCCGCGGGCATCAGCGCCGCCCTCCGCGCCAAGGAGCTGGGACTTTCGTTCGAGGTCATCGAACAAGGCTCGGTCGCCCAGAGCATCCGCAGCTTCCCGCGCGGAAAACTCGTCTTTGATCAGCCCCTCGATCTGCCGCTGACGGGAAAACTCTGGCTGAAGGAATCCACGAAGGAAGAGCTCCTCTCGCACTGGATGCGGATCATCCGCAAGGAAGAGCTCCCCATTCGGCAGGACACCCGCATGACGTCCATGACCCGCGAAGCCGACGGCCGCCTCTTCCGTTTGGTCACCGAGCCCCGCGAAGGCGGCCCTCTTCCAACGTTTGGGGGGGGGGGGGGCGGGGGGGGGGGGGGGGCGCCCCCCCCCCCCCCCGGGAGGCCGCGCCCGCGCGCGCCCCCCCCCCCGGCGGCGGGCCGGCCCCCCCCCCCCCCCCC
>JANMGF010000421.1:0-5978 GCA_031374535.1 Polyangium sp. (in: bacteria) | reverse complement strand
CGTCGGCACGCGCGCCCGGATGAGATCCACCGCGAGCCGCACCGACGCCTTCAGCGTGCTCCCACGCACGCCGAGCTCCTCGTTCACGACCGGCGGGTTGTACACGAAGAGCCGCCGCGCTCCCCTTGGCGCGCCCGACTCGCCGAGCACGCAGATCCGATCCTCCGGCACCCCGAGGATCCGCGAGGCATGCTCGCCCGGGTTCCCGATCGTCGCCGTCGCGCACAAAAACAAGGGATCCGAACCGTGAAACTGCGCCACGCGCCGGACACGCGCGAGCACGTGCGCCACGTGGGAGCCGAAGACCCCGCGGTAGGTGTGCAGCTCGTCGAGCACCACGTACTTGAGCCGCTGGAACGTCCGCGCCCAGTGCGCGTGATGCGGCAGGATCCCCGCGTGCAGCATGTCGGGGTTCGTCATCACGATCGGGCTCCGCTCACGCGCCGCGCGCCGCGCATCCCCGGGCGTGTCGCCGTCGTACACGATCGCCGGGATGGCGAGCCCCGCGTCACGAATGAGGCTCCGCACGCCGGCCTCCTGGTCCCGGGAGAGCGCCTTCGTCGGGTAGAGGTAAATCGCGCTCGCGTCGGGATCGGCCATGAGCGCCGAAAGAACCGGCAGGTGGAAACACAGGCTCTTGCCGCTCGCCGTCGGCGTCGCGACGACCACGTGTTTCCCGCCCCGCGCGGCTGCAAACGCCTCGGCCTGGTGCGCGTAGAGCTTCGTGATCCCGCGGGTGGCGAGCGCGCTGCGGAGCGCCTCGGGCAGATCGGACGGCACCGCGGCGTAGGTCCCCTCGGACGCGGGCAGCTCCCGGTCGGCGGTGAGGCAAGGGCGCACGTACCCGGAGGCGAGCCAGCCTTCGATCACGGCATCGACGCCCACGGGCTGCTTCCAAGGCGGCAGCGGCATGGCGCGCATACTAAACGGATGTACCCCGGTGCGCCACCACGCCCCGGGGAACAAGGGGCCCCTCTGGGCCGCTTTGCAGGACCGTGGCCCATCGCGTACACATGTCCGACCCCATGACCGACGCAGCAGACATCGAGGAAAAACGCGCGGAGGCGCCCGCAAACGACGCCTACCGGCCCTCCATGTTGTTCCTCGCCGTGGTCACGGTCGTGTCCGCTGCGGCCGATCTCGTCTCCAAGGGATGGGCCAAGGCCGCGCTGTCCGGGGCAGACAAGGCGAGCCCCAAACACATCGAGGTGATCAAGGATCACTTCGACTTCATCTACACGCTGAACCCGGGCGGAGCCTGGAGCTTCCTGCGGAGCCTGCCCGAGAACCTGCGGCGCCCCTTCTTCCTCTTCGTCTCCTCGGCCGCCATCGTCTTCATCATCTCCGTCTACCGGCGGATCCACCGCGATCAATGGGCGATGCGCTGGGGCCTGCCCCTCGCGCTCGGCGGCGCCGTCGGCAACCTCGTCGACCGCATCCGGTACGGATCGGTCATCGACTTCATCGATTTTTATCTCCTCCGGAACGGCCGCGAGATCCACTGGCCCACGTTCAACGTCGCCGACGTCGCCATCGTCGCGGGCGTCGGACTCATGGCCCTCGATACGTTCCTGTCGCGCAAGATCCACGCGGCCCAAGCGGGCGCGGCTGGCGAACCCTTGGCGGCGACTCCAAAGGACTAGACAGCCGACAAGACACGGGGTAGCGCCGAACGCGCCACGCTAGGATCCGCGCCCCCCGGGCGAAACCACCAGCGAAGACCATGACGGAAGAGAAATCCGAGGAGCAACAGGCCGCCGGGGGCGAGGGCGAGGGGTCGTCGAACGAGCCCGACACGAAGACGAGCGCCGCCGCCCCCGAGGGAAACAAGGCGGCCACGAACGCGCCGGCGTATCGGCCTTCGTTCGTTTTCCTCGCCGTGGTCGCCATCGTGACCCTCGGCCTCGATCTCGGCAGCAAGGCGTGGGCCGTCCAGAACCTCGACGCGCCGTTCACGCGGGTCGATCTCGTCAAGGGGTACCTCTCGCTCACGCTGGCGCACAACCGCGGCGGGGCCTGGGGGCTGCTCCAGAACGAGAGCGAGAGCGTTCGAAGGCCGTTTTTCCTGCTCGTTTCGGTCGTGGCGATCGCCTTCATCGTCTCGCTCTACCGCAAGCTCGCGCCGGGCCAGACGGCGCTCCGGTGGGGCCTGCCGCTCGTGCTCGGCGGCGCCCTTGGCAATCTCGTCGATCGCATCCGTTACGGGCACGTCATCGACTTCATCGACATGTACATCGGCAATGGCACCAAGCTCGACGCCCTGGTCGAGAAGGTCTCGGGGCCGATGCGCGAGTACCACTGGCCCACGTACAACATCGCCGACATCGCGATCGTGGCCGGCGTGATCCTGATGGGCGTCGACATGTTCACGTCGCGCAAGAAGACCGCGCCGCCCAAGAAGGCGGACGAAGCTTCGGCCTGAACCATCCCCCATGCGACCCGAGCTCTTCCGCGTCTTTTACCTCGACATCGGTTTCCCGGCCTATTTCGGCCTGCTCCTCGCGGGGTTCCTGTTCGCCACGGCGCTCGGATCCGTCTGGGCGCGGCGGATCGGTCAGGATCCCGATGTCGTCGTGGATCTCGGGCTCGCGTGTTTGCTCATGGGCGTCGTCGGCGGGCGCCTGCTTCACGTCATCGCGGACGGGTATTTCTGGGATTACGTGAACCTCTGCCTCGACCCCTCGAAGGTCGACTGGCCGTTCACAGAGGCCCAGTGCAATCAGCTCGTCCCGCGCGGGTCGGGCGTCAGCATCTTCGGCTGGTATCCGTTCGGCGAGGAGCAACGCGTCGCGCGTGGGGTCTGGGACGCCACGCGTGGGGTTTGTCATCCGCCGGCGCAGGACTGTTTTGCGTGGGCGAAGTTCTGGCAGGGCGGGCTCGCGTATTACGGCGGGTTCATCGGCTCGGTGCTCATGGCGGTGTACCTGCTGAAGCGTGACCGTTTTCCTTTCTGGAAAGCCGCGGACATGGCCGGGTTCGCCGTGCCGCTCGGCCTCGGGTTCGGGCGCATGGGTTGCCTGCTCGCGGGCTGCTGCTTCGGCGTACGTACGGACGGACCGCTCGGGCTCACGTTCCCGGCGAACAGCCCGGCGAGCGAGGCGCAGTGGAAGCTCCACGAGCTGCCCGGCTTGAGCCACGTCTCGCACCCCGTGCACCCGACCCAGATCTACGAGTCGGCCGTCTCGTTCGGGATCGCGGCCTTCTGCCTGCTCTACGTGCATGGGCGCAAGCGCTACGACGGGCAGGTCTTCGTCGCGTTCATGGGGCTGTATGCCATCGGTCGGTTCGTGCTCGAGTTCTGGCGCGCCGACGATCGCGGCGCCCTCTTCGGCCTCTCGACCTCGCAGCTCATCGGCGTCGCGCTCGTGGGCCTCGCCTTCGCCCTCCACAAGCGGCTCCTCCACAACGCGCACCCGACGGCCAAGACCGCGCCCGCGCGCTGAGCGTCTGCGCTGGATCGAACGCCGACCGAGGTTGTTTTTTGCTCGCGTCGGGAAGCGGCCTATTCTGGCGACATGACGTCGACCTCTTCGCTTTCTCTCGTGCGTGGTGTCTCCGTCCTCGTGAGCCTCGTGCTGGCCGCTGGGGCGTGTGGTTCTGCGGAACCGGAGCTCGATCCGCGGCAGCCGTGCACCGGGGAGGGGTGCGTGAACCCTTCGGGCGGGGGATCCGCGGGCAATGGCGGCGGAGGCGGGACGGGCGGGCAGGGGGGACAAGGCGGAACGCTGACGAGCGACGTCACGGGCAACGTCGGCGTGCTGAACGAGCCGAGCTTCGCGCAGATCGGTCCCTACCTGGGCGCCGCGACCCTCTTCGCCACCTCGAACACGGGCATGCTGCTCGAGGCGCCGTACGGGGACGCCGTGTCGACGTTCTCGCTCCCCTCCGTGATGAGCGGGACCCAGTGGATCTTCGTGCGTGACGAGACCGTCGGCGGCACGGGCATCCTCTCCACGCACTCGGCCGTACGTGTGCCCGTCTCGGGGCCCGTGACCTTGCCCGTCGTCGATCGCAACGTGCTCGCGTCGATCGCCGCGACCTTGCCCGCGCCGATCGTCATCGACACGGCGCGCGCGCACCTCCTCATCAAGGTCACGCGCAACGGCCAGCCGCTCTCCGGGATCAAGCTCACGACGCCGCTGCCCGGCGCGGAGATCGTCTACGACACCGGCGTCGGGCTCTACTCGAACCAGACCACGCTGACGGGCCCGGCGGGCGTGATCCTCGTCTTCGACGTCGATGCCCCGCAGATGGCCGAGTTACGCGGGTTCACGCTCACCGACGCGGGCGGACAGGGGTTCACGGTCGAGCTGCCGATCCAGGCGGGCGCGGCGACGGTCGCGGGCTTCGCGTTGTGACGCCGAGGGGGCGGCGTCCTTGACGGGATCGGTGCCTTCCCCGAAAGTACGCGGCCCCATGAGAGCATCGAAGGGCAAGGCGCAGCTGACAGAACGCGTGATCCGGCAGGAAGAGCCGCCGCGGACGAACGGCGAGGAGGCGGCGGCCTCGTCGGGCGACGCCGGGGCGGACATCGCGCCCGTGGTCAGCGGCAACCTGAAGCGGCTGCGCACCGAGCGTGGGCTCTCGCTGGAGAAACTCGCGCGTGCCTCGGGCGTGAGCCGGGCGATGCTCGGGCAGATCGAGCTTGGCCAGAGCACCCCGACGATCAGCGTGCTCTGGAAGATCGCGCGCGCGCTCGACGTGCCGTTCTCGGCGCTCATCAACCCCGAGTCCGGCCCCGGGGCGATGGTGCTCCCGGCCGCGCGCGCCCGCGTGCTTCGAAGCGTCGACGGCACGTTCCAGTCACGCGCGTTGTTCCCGATGGACCGGCCGCGCAGCGTGGAGTTTTACGAGCTACGCCTCGCGCCGCACGCCGAGGAGCGCGCGGATCCGCACCCCCCGGGGACGGTGGAGAACCTCGTGGTGAGCGCGGGCCGATGCGAGATCACGATCGGCGCTGCGATCCGTCTTTTGGGGACGGGAGACGCCATCGTCTTCGAGGCGGACGTGCCGCACGCGTACAGGAATCCGGACGCGACCGACGCGATCATGTACCTCGTGATGACGTACGCGCAGCGGCTCTAGCCCTGGATTCCCGCCGCCGCGGCCCTCGCCCAGGCCGCGCGCACCGTGTTTTGCAGCAAGCACGCGATGGTCATCGGTCCGACGCCGCCGGGCACGGGCGTGATGAACGAGGCATTTTCGCGCGCGCTATCGGTGTCCACGTCGCCGCAGAGCTTGCCGGCCTCGTCGCGGTTCATGCCCACGTCGATCACCACGGCGCCTTCCTTGATCCAGTCGCCCTTCACCATGCGCGCGCGGCCCACCGCCACGACGAGCACCTCGGCCTCCCGACAAACCGCGGGCAGATCCTTCGTCCGCGAGTGCGCCATCGTCACCGTCGCGTTCGCCCCGAGCAAGAGCATCGCCATGGGTTTGCCCACGATGTTGCTGCGGCCCACGACCACCGCGCGCGCCCCTTCGAGCGAGCGGCCCGCCTCCGCGATGAGCCGCATGCAGCCCGACGGCGTACACGGGACGAGCGAGGACTTGCCCGTCGCCAGGCGCCCCGCGTTGATCGGATGAAACCCGTCCACGTCCTTCGCCGGCGAGACCGCGTCGATCACGCGATCCTCGCGGATGTGCTTGGGCAAGGGCAGCTGCACGAGGATCCCATCGACGGCCTCGTCCGCGTTCAGCGCGGCCACGCGGGAGAGGAGCTCTGCCTCGGTCGTCTCCGCGGGCAAGCGGTGCAACTTGCCGCGCATGCCGACCTCGTTCGAGGCTTTTTCCTTGTTGCGCGTGTAGACGATGCTCGCGGCGTCCTCGCCCACGAGGATCACGTCGAGGCCGGGCGGCCTTCCGTGCGTTGCGACGAACCGCGCGACGTCTTCGCGGACCTCGTCGCGTACCTTCTGGGCCAGCGCTTTCCCGTCGAGGAGGGGGTTTGGGGGCGTAGCTCCGCTTGCCGGAGCGAA
>JANMGF010000384.1:0-1280 GCA_031374535.1 Polyangium sp. (in: bacteria) | reverse complement strand
CGCCGCGTCCGACACGACGAGCTGTCCGTCGGCGAGCGCGCAGTCCCGCCTCTGCCGCGGCACCAGATAACGCCGGGCGATCTCGAGCTTCTCGATCTCCGTGTATCCGGGGAACGTGATGGTCTCCATCCTGTCGAGCAGCGGCGCCGGAATCCCCTCGCGTAGGTTTGCCGTACACACGAAGAGGACCTCGGAGAGATCGAAGGGCAAACCGAGGTAGTGATCCACGAACGTCACGTTCTGCGCCGGATCGAGGACCTCGAGCAGCGCCGCCGCCGGATCGCCCTGGTACGAGACGCCGAGTTTGTCGATCTCGTCCAGCGTGAAAACGGGATTCTTCGAACCCACGCGCCGCATCCCCTGCAGGATACGCCCCGGCATGGCGCCGACGTACGTGCGCCGGTGCCCGCGGATATCACCTCGTCGCGCGCGCCGCCGAGCGACACGCGGATGTATTTGCGCCCCATCGCCCGCGCAATGCTCTCCGCGATGCTCGTCTTGCCCGTGCCTGGCGGGCCGAGGAAAAGCAGGATCGGACCCCGCGCGGCCCTCTGCGGATTCGAAGTGCCCGAGCCCTGACCGAGGAGCCGCAGCTTGATCACGCTGAGCAGCTCGAGCACCCGGTCCTTCACGTCCCCGAGGCCATCATGGTCCTCGTCGAGGATACGCCGCGCCACGTCGAGATCGACGTGATCGTCCGTCCGTCGATTCCAAGGCAAATCCCCGACCCATTCGAGCCAGCTCGTCACGACAACCGCCTCGGGCGAGGTCTCGCGGCTCATCCGACGGAGCCGACCAAGCTCCCGACGCACCTCCTCGCGCACTTCGATCGGCAGCACCGCCGCGTCGATCTTCTTCTCCAGCCGATCCGCGATGCCCGCCTCGTCCTCTTCGCCGAGCTCCTTCTGGATCGCCTTGAGTTGCTCGCGCAGATAAAGCTCCCGCTGCCGCTCCCCGAGCTCTTCTTGCACGGTGGTCCGGATCTTCTCCTGCGTCTCCGCGATCCCGATCTGCCGGTGCAAATGCACGGTGAGCGCGCGCAGCCGATCCACCGCCCGCAGCGTCTCGAGCAGCGCCTGCTTCTCGGCCACGGGGAGGTCGAGGTAAAACCCGACGTGGTTGGCGAGCGCGCTCGGATCTTCCACGCCGCCGAGGAACTGCTCGAGCGCCTCCTTCGGCGCGCCGCGGCGCTTGCCATACTCGATCGCTCGCTCGCGCACCTCACGGGCGAGCGCGAGCACGACGGCCTCCTCCCCCGGGCGGCGAGGCAGATCCGCGAG
>JANMGF010000381.1:0-1966 GCA_031374535.1 Polyangium sp. (in: bacteria) | reverse complement strand
GGACATCGACGCGATCGAGATCAGCACGACCCCGGGCGCGATCCTCCGCCTCGAGGTCCTCGTCGACGGCGTCCCGCAGCCGCGCTTCGTGTACTGGTACGGCAACGGCGTCCTGCACAACGGCGCCCCGACGAGCCCGGTCGACTTCATCCCGACCCTGCCCTGAACGAACATGGGCCCGGTCGCCGTCAGGTCGACCGGGCCTCTCGTTTCTCCCCCCCCGCTTCTTATCTACCTTCCCGCGGCCCCCGCACGTCGTTGCCTTCGCCGATCATGGCCGGCGTGACGAGCTTGCCTTCCGCGTCCCAGATCTCGGGGGAATCGAGGTTGAGCGTCGAGAGCTGCTGCGCCACCGCACTCCGCGGACCCACCACGATCACCGTCGCCACCGCCGGATCCACGTGTGTCTTCGCGAGCGTGGCGATCTCCGCGAGGGTCGCGCTCTGCCGCGCACGGCTCGCCTCGAGATCGTACCCCGGCGTGAGCCCGAGCCGCGCCAGCGTCGCGAGCCTGCGGCTCATCCCGCTCACGGTCTCGTAGGTCTGCATGAGCTCCGCTCGATCCTGGGCCTTGGCCTTCTCGAGCTCCTCGGCCGTCGGACCCGACGCGGCCATCTTCGAGAGCTCGCTCAGCATCTCCTTCAGCGCGACCCCGGTCGCCGGCGTCTCGACCGAAGCGATCGCCCAGAACCCGCCCTTGTTGCGGCTCTCCTGGAACGTCGATCCAGCTCCATACGCCCAGTGGTGCTCCTCGCGCAGGTTCATGTTGAGCCGCGACGTGAACGAGCCTCCGAGCACCGTGTTGATCAGATCGAGCCGTGGCGTCTGCGGATCGGCGGCGGCAACGCCCTCACGCAGGACGGCGATGACGGACTGCGGAGCGCCGGGACGATCGACGAGCACGAGCTTCGGGCGAGCCGAGGACGGGCGTGGCCCTGGAAACGCCGCTGCCTTCGCCGCTGCCTTCGCGCCGCCCGGCGGTGCTTTCCATGTGCCGAGCTCCGCGTCGACCATGTCCGTCACTTCCTTGCGGGTGATGTCACCCGCCACGACGAGCACCGCGCGATCGGGGCGGAAGCTCTGCGTGTAGAAGCGCTTGACCGTGCGTAGATCGATCGTCGTCGCCGCCTCGAGCAGGCCGTCCGAGGGGTGACCGTAAGGCGTGCCCGGCCCGAAGAGCACCGCTGCGTTGATCACACGCGAGACGCTCATCGGCTGATCGGCCCGCTTCTTCAGGTCGTTCTGCCAGAGCTCCGCCACGCGTTTCCACTCCTTGCCGTCGAAGTGCGGCCGCGCGACGACGTCGGAGAAAATCGAAAACGCCGCGCCGAAGTTGTTCTTGAGCACGGTGAGTGAAACGACGCTCGCGTCCGCGCTCGTGCCGAGCGAGAGCGTCGCGCCGAGATCGTTGATCCCGCTCGACACCTCGACGGCGCTTCGTTTCCCGGCGCCCTCGTCGAGCATGTCGGTCGTGATGTGCATGAGGCCCGGCTTGTCTGCCGGATCGGCCGAGGAGCCGCCGCGCACGACGAGCGACGCCGACACGAGCGGCAGGCCGTGTTTCTCGACGAGCCACACCGTCATGCCGTTCTTCGTCGTGAACGTCTCGACGGCGGGGGGTGTGAACGGCCGGCCTGCGGGGAGCGTGGGCTTCGGCCCGAGCAGGTCCGCCGTGGGCTCGGCCGGCTTCCGCTCGGGCACGGGCGCGACGTCTTGTTTTTTCGTCGGGTCGTTCGGCGTGACAACCGTTTCGGCACCACACGCGGTGAGCAGGGCCAGCGAAAAGACGAGCGCGCCGCGCGTTCGACGGGCCGAGGGGATCTTCGTGGACATCACGGGGCACCTCCGGCGCCGGACGCATTCGCTTTCTTTTCGGGCACCACGTGGAGGATCACGCGCGCGTTCGGGTCGAGCGTGCTCTTCGCGAGCCGCTGGAGCGAGTCGACGGTGACGGCGCGGTAGCGGGC
>JANMGF010000326.1:0-4673 GCA_031374535.1 Polyangium sp. (in: bacteria) | reverse complement strand
CACGGCACCACACTCACGAGCGGGCGCCCGGGTCGATGCTGAAGCTCCGGCAGCGCGCCGCCCCGATCCACAAGCGTGCACTGCTCGTCCGCGCATTTCGGCGGATAGACCTCATCGCGCGAGGGCAACTGCGGCTCGGTCGAAAGTAGGCCCGACGACCGCGGCAAGAGCGGCTCGCTCGAAAGCACCCCTTGGACGTTCTTCGGCGGTCGCCGCGGCTCCTCGGGTGAGCTTTCACGTCGGATTAGTTTCTTCTCGACGCGCTTCTCGACGCTCGCAGAGTCGTCTCCGCTGTCGCTGTCGCCTCCGCTGCCGCTCCCACCCCCGCTTCCGCCCCCGCTGCCGTCGCCGCCGCCGCCATCCCCTTTTTTCTTCGAGGCGGGCGGATCCTTCGAGGCGGGCGGGGGCGGGGGCGGGCGGGGCTTTGGATCCGGCGGCGCCGGCTCGCAGGGCAGGTCCTTTCTGTGTTTCGGCGGAATCAAGTAAAGCTTCTTCGGACCCACCCTCGGGTCGAAGACGAAGATCGGATGGTGATCGGTGCTCTCGGCGATGAGCGAGATCCAGGGCTCCTCCGTGACCGGCTCGCCGGAGTGGTCGTAGGTCCACCGAGAGACGCCGTGAGGACGTATGCAGGCCGCGACGATCCAAGGCGCCTGGCGCTTCTCCTGCCCGAGCGCAGGCGCGGCGCATAGGACGATGGTCAGGACCAGCAGAGACCAGGCGACGAGACGGCAAAGCATGGGCAACTCCCTCGGTCACGCACGCAGACCCTGCGTTTTTCCTGGGGATCCTTGTGCCACAGAGCGCGACGCGGGAGCAAGGCGTACGATGTCGCCGTCAAGAAGGCCGGGGCGGCAGTAACGTGGAAAAATAAGCCTCTCGACGCACGCTCCGGCGTGTCACGGACTTCCCATCACGCGGAAGACCCTCCCTCCCGAAAAAACCGTCTCCCCCTACGGCCGGGCCATCCTATTTCGTGCGAATGCGCCTCCCCACGGTCCGCCGCGGGAGGGGTATTTTCGTTCAAACGACGACACGAACGGGCGCTCGAGCGGTCCACGACCCGCCGAGGAGAAGCGCGGCCTCGAAAGGAAGCATCGTGTCGCCAGTTCGGCTTCCGCTTTTTCGACGGGGATGGATCCCGTGACAAAAACCGGAGCCGCTGTTGCGATAGGGATGGGTCCCGTGACAAAAAATGGAGCCGTCTTTTCGGGGCGGACGGGTCGTCAACCCGTTCGAGTTCTCACGATCGTCGCCGAACGCGTCGGGGCGTGGTTTCAATCACACTCCAGGAGGGTCTCATCATGCAGGCGCCGCGCGGCTGGGTCTGCTGGCAACCCGGCTCCTTCATCGGCCTGCTTGAAAAACTGCGCATAGCGCAGTTTTTCAACCCTGAGTCCAGGGCTTGCCCTGGTCCGGGGTCGAGGGGGCGGACCGGGGTTCTGAGAAGGACGGAGCCGCGTCCCCCTTCCCTCCGCGCGATCCCCCATGGTAGGCTCTCTCCCATGTCTGCCATCCCTCCCGATCCCGCCTCCTACACGCGCCCTCCCGTCATGACCATCGAGGGCGGCATCACGCTTTGCCGCGTGCTCGCCGAATCTTGCCCCAAGACCATGCCGGCCTCCGTCAAGAAGGCGCAAAAGCGGCTCGTCGATGTCGCCGAGGCGGCCCAGGTCGCTTATACGTTGCGCAAAAAATCGCTCGGGCGAGGGGGCGAGGAGGATTCGCGGCCCGTCGACAGGGCCGGCGACAATTCGTGGGGCGCGCTGCGCGGCAGGCTCCAGGCGTATGCTTTGCTCCCGGCGGAGACGTATCCGGATGCCCGGCGCGCGGCCGAGATCCTCGCCAGCCTGTTCGGCGAGGCGGGGCTCTCGTTCCTCACGGAGTCGTATCCCGAGCAATACGCCATCGCGGACTCCGTCCTCCGGCGCATCGACGAGGAGGCATTCGCCATCGATATCGATCGGATCGCCGGCAAGGAGTTCCTCGAGAACGTGCGCACGCAGCACGTCGCTTATGGGAAGATGGTCGCCGGGGTGCTCCAGCGGGAGACGGCGCTCTCCGAGGATCTCGGCGAGCACGTGCGCGCCATGGGGCAGGAGATCGTCGATTACGCGACGAAGGTGCTCGCCACGGTCGAGCGGGACAAGCCGGCGACGATCACGGCGACGCGGCTCGCCCTCCGGCCCCTCGACGCGTTCCGGGAGGCCACGCAGAAAAGGCCACGCAGCAGCGGCGACGCAGCGGGAGACCCACCGGCCTCGCCGGAAGGGGCGTGAAGGCGTCGCGGAGGACCCTTCGGCCTTCCTGAAGCACCTCGCGGGTCGACTTCGGAGGCCAGGAGGTCTCCACGAACGAGGCACAGGGCGTCCGCGGGAGGCCCGGAGGTCTGGACGATCGAGGGAACGAGGCGTTTCCGGAGGCCGGGAGGTCTCCCCGGGCGGGGGGAAAAGGTCTTCGAGGAGGCCAGGAGGTCTCCGCGAAGGGGTCGCTTCCCCGTCTGGGAGGCCTTCAGGCTTGCCAGATCACAACCCAGGTGAAACGCTTCGTGGTCCCTGTTCGTCCGCGACGACTCCATGTAGGATCCCCGGGCGATGGGCAGCGCGCGCACGCAACTCGGCGACTCGCACAACTTCGGGCGGCGTGTATCGCTGCGCGCCGGGAGAGTCTACAAGCCGCGCACGCTCCTGTGGGAATGGCTGATGTTGTCGGCGGACAGCCCGCTTCGTCGGTTTCTCGAGGAGACGGCGGAGCGTGATGGGCTCGGCCCCGAGGCGTTCGGGTTTCTCCCGGATCTCGCGTTCTTTCGGTCGGAAGAAGGTCATGGGGGGGAGGTGGAGCGGATCGAGCTCGAGCCCCTCCCGGAGCCTTCGGTGGACGGCAGGCGTGCGCTCGCGCGAATCGTGGGCCGATCGATCGCGCTCTGGAGCTGGCTCGGGGTCTCGGATCTTCATTGGGAAAACCTCGTGCTGGGCGTCGATCGGCGGGGTCGCGTGGTGTTCGGGCCTCTGGACATCGAGATGATCCTGGCCGACCTGTCGTTGCCGACGGAGACGAAGCTCCTGCCGGACGCGGATCCGGAGTACGCGGCGATCTGCCGCCACGCCTGCGGGGTTCGGCGTGTGCTGCCGTATCTGGGCAAGCCAGCCCTGGCCAGCGATGTCCTCGCGATGGCCGCCGCCTATCTCGGCACGCTCGCCTTTCTCGACCGTCACGCGCGCAAGATCGCGGACGTGTTTGCTGGCCTGCCGGGCCTGCGAGAGACCCCCATTCGCGTCTGCTTGCGCGGAACGGACGAGTACGTGCACGCGCGCTCGAAGGCGCTGTGGCCGCCGCTGCTCGAAGCGGAGAAGGAGCAGATGGCGCGCGGCGACATTCCGTACTTCTTTCGTTTGTACGGCCTGCCGGGCATTCATTACTACGGGGATGAGGAGCTGCTTCAACGAAAGCGACTTCCGCTCGAAGGGGACGTCCCGCAGCTCGACCCGGTCCTGGAGGTGTCCCGCGGGTTTCGCTCGCCGACGCGAGAGAAGTTGCGTGAGGAGGGCCTGTTCACGCTTTTGGGCGCCTTTGATCACAAGTCGCTCGCCGGGAAACACGAGATGGACGGGCTCGAGGTGACGTTTTCGGCGCGCACCCTGATCGTGACATTGCCCAAGGGCGAGGAAATGCATTCCCGGCGAAACCTGAGCGCGTTCGTGAGCCGCGTCTATCTCCCTTGTCGCTGCGGCGAGGTGCGTTCGGTCTTCGTCCCGCCGGTCACGGTATGCGAAGCCAGAGGAGGGGTGGAATCTTGACTCCTGCGGACAAAAATTCAGAAGACATGGATACCCGCGACGATTCTTCCTGCACCACCTGCCGGCGCCCGAGTTTTGCCTGCGTGTGTGATCGTATCGTCTCGCACCCGACCGAGCGGCGCATTCTCATCCTGCAGCACCCCCAAGAACAAGACGCGCTGCTCGGCTCGGCGCAAATCCTGGTCGCGAGCCTGCCGAAGGCAAAACTCGTCGTGGGCTTGAGCTGGCGAAACCTTTCGCATGCGCTAAGCGAGGAAGACGTCGACCCTGGGAGGTGGGCGGTTCTTTTCCCCGATCGCGAATCGACAGACGCGCACGTCGCGGATCGGCGCGGCGTGGCCATTCCGCCCGCTGCACTGCAAGGCATTGTGGTGCTCGATGGAACCTGGTCCAAGGCCAAGACCTTGTGGTGGCGCAATCCGTGGTTGAGCAAGCTGAACCGGATGGCCCTCAAGCCAACGGATCCATCGATCTACGGCAAGCTACGCGCCGAACCGACGCGCGAGCACGTCTCGACGCTGGAGTCCGTGGCAGCAGCACTCACCCTGTGCAGCGAGCCTCCCGAGATCGAGGTCGGCCTCCGTCGCGTCTTTCGGACGCTGGTACAACGCGTCCGCGACGCCAACGTCCCCCCCGAGGCGCGGCGATTGCCACGGAAGACACGCGCTCCACGCTGAAATGGGGCTTCGCCCCAAACCCCAGGAGGGGGCTGTCCACCCCCTCCACCCCGGACCAGGCACGGCCTGGACCGAAGCCGAAAGCGCGCAAGCGCGCTTTCGACAGGGATCACGTCGCCAGCTGAGCCGTCGACGCTGCGGTCGGCACCCTCGCCCGCCGGTCTTGAACGGGCCCGTTGGTTGAACTGCGCGTTGCGCA
>JANMGF010000312.1:0-3210 GCA_031374535.1 Polyangium sp. (in: bacteria) | reverse complement strand
GTCGAGGAGACAAAACACAACAAGCCGTTGCACTCCTCGATCTCTCGAGGTGCGCAACGGTCTTGATGCAGGCTCGGCCGAAGCCGAGGGTCAGCGGGTCTCGACGACCGTGCCGGCCTTGTGCAGCGCGCGGGCGAGACGAGCCTGCAGGCGCGAGGCGCGCTTGCGGGGGATCGTGCCCTTGTGCGCAGCCACATCGAGCGCGCTGATGGCCGAACGAACGACCTTGTTGGCGTCCGCGGGGGCCGCCAGGATCGTCGTGCGCGCCTTCTTCACCTCGGTGCGAATGGCGGACTTGGCGGCGCGGTTACGAGCCGTCCTCTTGATGCGCTGGCGATTGCGCTTCTCGGCAGATGCGTGGTTGGCCATGGAGCAAATCCCTACTTCTTCGCTGCTGCGCTCGCCGCCGTGCGGGGGGCATCGGGCGCGTTCGGGTCGTAACCCTCGAGGTGGATCGGAAACTTCGGCGTGCCGTGGGCGCGGAGGTCGCGCTTGCGGGCCGTGCCTTCGCGCCGCGACTTCCGCTTGCGGATACGGCTCGTTTGCTGCGTTGCGGAGACCATGGGGGGGCGGAGTCTATTCGGAAGGCCCGTTCTGTCAAGACGAGATGCGAGTTTTCCGCGCGATCCGTCGGGCCGGCCGAAAGGGGAGGTCCGGCCCGACCGAAGCGGTACGGCCGTTCAGGGCCGGATGGTGACGCCAACGGTGAACGAAGGCTTCGAGAAAGCGCCGACGTTCGCGCCCTTCAGCGCAGCCTTGACGCACCCGCTCTGCCCGTTGCTCGCGGCCCAACCCGTCACGCTGACGTTCGTCACGGTGCCGCTCGACGAGAACGTGAGCTGCGCCCGCGACACGTCGTCTGCGCCTGAAACGCACGCCTTCGCGCCCGGCATCACCGAGCCCACCGCGCTCGAGACCGAGCCCTGCGAAGGTTGCTCCGGCACGGTCTGGTTGCCGCCCTTGCTGCCGCCCGCCGCGGGAACCGCGTCATCCGCCGAAACGCCGCCCTTGTCGTTCGATCCGCCGACGGCCTGCGCCATCGCGCTCGAAAGATCACCGGGCTTCGCGCCGATCGTCGGGGCCGGACCCGCAGGTCCCGCCGGCGCCTTCGCCTCCGCACCCGGCACAGCCGCAGCGACCTTGCCCGGATCACCCGCAGCACCGCCGCTCGGTTGCGTCGTCTTCGGCGCGTCGGAGGGCGAAGGCTCCGTCGGCAGCGAGTCCAGGGACAAACCCGTCGGCGAAGGCGGCGCTTCGGCCACCTTTTGCGGCTCGGCAGGCTTCTGCACCTCGGCCGCGACAGGCGGTTTGTCCTGCCCGACGCCCGCCGTCGGTGTGGTCGGGTTCGACTGTCCGCGCATCACGATCGCGACCGCCGCAGCGATACCGACGACCGCGACGACGATGCCCCACGCCGCGCCGCCGCCCTTCTTCTTCTCACGCGCCTCGGCGAGGCTCGTGACCTTGCCGGCGCCATGTGCCGCCGCGACCTTCTCCGCGCCGTCGTCGACGAGGTCGTGCGTCGCGGGTTTGGCCTTCTCCGCGGCCGCGATCTGCTCAGCCGTCGCGGTCTTGTTGATGAGGTTCAGATCGACGATGCCCGAGTCCTCGCGTCCCGCCTCGGCGGCCTTGGGAGGCGTGGACGGCAGCGGCGTGCGCGTCGCAGCTGCGGGCGGCGCTTCCGAGGGAAGCTTGCTGATCGTCGCCGGCGGGATCGACGCGGGGCCCGGGATGCTCGAGCGGGACGCACCTGCTTGGCTCGCCCGCGCGGCCATCTCCTTCAACGAAGGTCGCTTGGAGACCGTGCCGCTCGTGGGCAAACTCTCCGGGGCGGGCTTGGCCGACGAGCCGGGGTTCGAATCCTGCTGGGACATCGTTCTTTCTCCTGAAACAACAGCCCGCGCGGGGCCCTCCGAAGCAATCGTGCGTTCTGCCTCTCCCGCTTCGGGCGCGAGAGGCGGCGGCGTGAGCAGCGCCGTGAGCGCCGCGTCGTCCGCGCGCGGAGCGGCCTGTGCAGCCGCGACGATCGAGGCCGCGCGCTCCTCCCACGCAGCGTCGTCCAGGGACGGCGCAGGCCAGGAACCGAGGAGCGAATCGACCTTCGAGCCGAGAACGGTGTTGTCGGTCTTGTCTTGGGGGCTCATGCCGCGTCCCCTCCAAACCCTTGCTTTTCGAGGTGCTCGCGCAGCTTGCGCCGCGCTTCGTGCACACGCCAGGCGACCGTGCCCTCGGGACAATCGAGCACCCGGGCGGCTTCTTCGTGGGCCATGCCGTCGATGCACACGAGGACCAGCGTGGTCCGGAGCGTGTCCGACAGCTTGTCGATGCCCTCGCACAACGCCTTCGTGAGCTGACGCTCCTGCGCCGCGCGCGCCGGATCCGAGCCGTGCGACGAGCGATGCTCGGCGAGGAGCGGCTCGATGCGCGGGTCGTCCGCGGGCACGGCGTCGCGCTTCGGCTTGCGAGCGCGGATGGTGTTGAGCGAGAGGTTGACGGCGATGCGATAGAGCCAGGTGAATGGCTCGCTCCTGCCGTCGAAGCGGTCGAGCGCCTGGTAGGCGCGGACGAAGGTCTCTTGCGTCACGTCCTCGGCCTCCGCGCCTGCACGCACGAGGTGGAACGCGAGGCGAAAGATGCGCCGCTGGTGACGCTGAACGAGCGTTCCGAACGCTGCCCCGTCCCCGGCGCGTGCCTGCTCCACGAGCTCACGATCCGTCGGTTTGCCCATCTTGGCTGGCTCGCTGGTGCGTGAATCGAAGGGAGGGCGCCCTGGGCGGGTCCTGCCGCTGTCGGTCCACGCACGACAGGCGTGAGACCGACGAGGAGCGCGAAGGTGTGATGTGCCCGAAAGCCGTGGCCGGGGTCGAGGGATCGCCGGGAGGAAGGCCCCACGCCGCGTGCGGGCGGTGCCCCCGACGGTCTTCCCGATGAGCGCCCCGAGCCACGTTCAGGCGCGCGAACATAACCGAACATGGGCGGTTGGACAAAGCAACGCGCCTTTGCTTGGGACGAGCTTGGTGTCGAGGCGCCTGGATTTTGTTGCGGGAGAGGGGTACGCACCACGAACGGGGCGCCTTGCCCAGGTTCCGGCGGCGCGGGCGGGCCCCCGTTGATCGAGGCCGCGGGCTGCTATGGTCGGGGGATGCGCCGAAAAGCCCCCCGATGGCTACGGACCGCCGGGCTCGTGCTCGCCGCCTTCGCCGGTGGCGC
>JANMGF010000309.1:0-3134 GCA_031374535.1 Polyangium sp. (in: bacteria) | reverse complement strand
TTTGGGGGCGTAGCTCGGCTTGTCCGAGCGTAGCCCCCATCGCCCGAGAACACGTAGGAGAGTTGCTTGTCCCGTGGCGTTCGGTCATCGGCTCCGGTACATTCGCAGACGATGGCACGTCGTTCTTCGCCTTGGATCTTGCTCGCCACGGTCGCGACGGCGCTCAGCGTGACTGCGGCCGCGCCCGCGCAGCAACCGGCCCCCACCGGGACTCCCTCCGCGCTCCCGCCGCCTCCGCCGCAGGCCACGCCGCCGCAGCAGGGCGCGCCGCCGCCGCAGGGGGCGCAACCGCAGCAGCCCGCGTACCCGCCGCAACAGCCGGCGGTTCCTCCCCAGCAGCCGGGATATCCGCAACAATATCCCCAGGGGTACCCGCAGCAACAACCGGGCTACCCGCAACAACAACCGGGATATCCGCAACAATATCCCCAGGGGTATCCGCAGCAACAACCGGGCTACCCGCAGCAACAACCGGGTTACCCGCAGCAACAACCGGGTTACCCGCAACAGCAGCCGGGGTACCCGCAGCAGCAGGGGTATCCGCAGCAGGGCTACCCGCAAGGCTATCCGCAGGGGTATCCGCAGGGCTATCCGCCGCCGCCTGGGTATCCGGGGACGGGGATGGATACGGGTCCGGCGCCGCCTCCGCCTCCTCCGCCGCCGAAATGTTGTCGCTGGTCGGCCCGGGTGAACCCCTTCGACCTGCTCTTCCGGCGCCTGAGCTTCGAGGCCGAGCTCGCCGTCGTCGGCCCGCTGTCCTTGCAGCTCTCGCCGACGTGGATCTTTGGTTCGCCCACGGAGAACCTCGACGCGAGTGGCTGGGGGCTGGCCGGCAATGTCGGCGTCTATTTCGAGGGCAAGGCGCTGCGCGGGTTCTGGCTCAAGGGCCACGTCGGGTACGAGAGCTTCGACGCGACCGTGACGCACCCGGCCCTCGAGAACGTCAGCGCCACGCAAAACGTGAGCTCGATGGTCCTCGGCGCCATCATCGGTAACACCACGGTCTTCAGCCGCGACGGAGGGTTTTCGCTCTCCGGCGGCATTGGCATCGGCGTCGCGCTGGCCGACCCGGTGACGATCGTCGCGGAATCGAGGGACCCGCGCTTCCCGAGCGTGGCGGTGACGTTTTACGACAAGGAAGGCGCGATCCAGATCCTGGGGACGTTCGGGCTCGGCGTCACGTTCTGAGGAACGGGGGTCGCCGGTCTTTCGGGCGACCCTTCAGCCGGCCCACCCGAGGAGCTTCGGGACGACCAGGAACGCGTCCATCGACAGCGCGATCAGATAGTGCACGATGACGCCGAAGTAAAACGTCCGGTACCTGTCCCCGAGATACCCCAGCAAGAGCCCCACGAAAAAGGCCCCGAGCTGCTCCGGCAGGGGTTTGTGGTAATGGGTGACCCCGTAGATCGCCGTGGAGATCACGATCGCGGTCTTGCCGAATTGCGGCTTGAGGACCTCGATGAGGAACCCGCGGAAGAAGAACTCCTGGCAATAAAAGAGGAGGAAGATCCCGGCCTCGAAGAGGAGGAACCGGCCCCACCCGCGCGTGGCCCCTTCGTAGAGCGGATAAAAGGTCCGAAACGCTGGTTGTTTGGACGAGACGTAACTCACGGGGAGCATGATCAGCAAAAACAGGAGGATCATGGGCCAGAGGCGGAAGACGGGGCGGAGCTCGTGCCCGTAGTCTGCGAGCTTCTCCTTGAAGCCGGCCTTGATGCAGAGGATCGGGACCCCGTAGAGCAAAAGAAAGTGGACGACGAAGACGTAATACCAGGCGAGGAGCGGATCGAGCTTCGCCCCGGAGACCTGTTGCAAGACGGCGCGCCCGATCGGCTGCGTACCGAGCCGCAACGCCAGCGTGAGCAAGATCGGCGCGAGGATCAGGCCCACGAACGTCTTGCCCGGGGTGGCCCGCACATAGTGGCGGACCTCGGAGACGATGGCGGGCAATGGGGTGCGGTGGAGGAGGGATCGGGCGGGCGTCGGGAGGTCGGTCATCGGGAGGGGGCTCGGGTGGGGTTCCCCGGGAGGAGTTTACACCAAAACGGCAGAGTACATGGTACCGTCCACGTTGGCTGCTGGCAATGTGAGGCCGGCTGACCATCTCTCCGCGGTTTTCGGTGGACGTTGGCACCTTGACCACCTCCCCGTGATCTCGGCCGATGTACGTCGTCTCCGCAAGGACGTTGCCGAACGCGTCCACGTTCCTGTCGTGATTATCCTCGCCCCGTCTCACCGTTGGTTTGGCGCGGGATTCGTACCGATGCGAACTCCTCGTAGCCCGTGACAACGCGCTGCGTGTCCGGCGGCGGGGGCGGGGGCGGGGCCGCGACGATCCGTGAGAATTCAGCTTTCATCAGCCCTCCTCCGCTCACGGGTGTGTGTCACCGTCCGCGTGGACCGGCGTCCGTCTGAAAATCCGTCTTGAAAGTCGGGTGGCCGCTCATCAGTACTCCAGGGTGCCACCAGTCTGGGTCCGGCGGGTTGCCATTCGGGCATACCCGGACGGGGTCAATGGTCCCGCATTGCTTGCCGGGCCAATTGCCGAAGGGCATGCAGGTCGTGTCCGGTCCGGCCCATCGGTGGCATTCGGCGTCGGATTGGCAGGAGCGGCATAGACCGGCCAGGCACAAGTATCCGGCACACTCATACGGCGAATCGCGCGTGAACCGCCCGACGGTGGTGCATCGCAGGCCATAGAACCATCCCGGCGTCGGCAATGCGCATGTGCCACGGTCACAGAACGCCCCAGGGCAGTCGCTGTCCTGCGCGCAGCGGAGGCCGCTGACATCGACGCCACCGTCTTCGGTTCCTGCGTCGGCAAGGGCAAACTCTTCGCAGCTCTTGAGAACTCGCTGCCTATCCGACAGCGGCGGCGGCAGCGGCGGGGGCGGGGTCGCGCTGCACCCGTCGATCAAGACGAGCGGGCCGCACGTGGAGACGACCATCGCGACGATCCGTGTGAATCCAAGCTTCATCGACCGTCCTCCGCTCACGGGTAGGTGCAGCCCGGCGAATCGCCGCCGGGGCCGCCCACGTACAGGATCCGCTGAAAGAGCGGCCCGAAGGTCGCGCTCTGGTCCAGGAGACCGGAGCTCGTATAGCAGAGAGGGTTACTCGGCTCTGACGCG
>JANMGF010000254.1:0-4710 GCA_031374535.1 Polyangium sp. (in: bacteria) | reverse complement strand
GAACGGCACGGCCGTGGGAGCACGTGCGACGTCGGTTTGTGGCTCGGCCTTTCTTGCAGGGGCCTCATCGGCCGAGGCGCGCGCGGAGTGCGAGCCGGAGGTCGATGATTTCCTGGGGCACGGTTCGAGCGTCGCGCTGCGCCCGCGCGAGGGCCTTGACGAAGTCGAGCCGCCCCTGGGGATCCCGGGGCCTCTTCTTCGTCCAGATGCGCGGGAGCATGTCGGCGAAGAGCTCTTTCCCGGAAAAGTGGGTCTTCCACGCGCCGCTGGTGAGCATCGCGCCGTACGTTGCTTGGTGCTTCAGCAGGGTTGCCGGTAGCTTCGCGGTCGCAGCGGAGATGTTCGGCAACACGTGGGTCCACCACCGACTCGTCGTGATCGTATCGAGCGCTTCCTGCTGCGTGCGCACATTCGAAGGGCTCGGGTGTTCGATGAAGTCCTCCGCGACGGCGCCCCGTAGCTCCGCAATCGACGCCCGGCAGGCCATCCACCAGCAAAGCTTGCCCGCGAGGGCCTGGAGCTCGTTCTCGATGTCGGGGACGTTCTTCGGGGAGGTGTTGACCTCACATTCCGCCATCGAGCGAGCGTCGAGAAGGAGGTTCTCCACCTCGAACGCTTCGCCCACGAACACCTCGACGCTCGGATCATTCCAGCGCGGCCAGTTCGATGTTCCGAAGTCGCGATCCCGGTAGCCGAAGACGTGAAGGAGATTGTCCTTCCGCGCCGCATGCACCACCGCCCGGATGTTCTCGCATCCACCAGCGATGTAGATGCCGATCTCCGCGTCCGCCCAGGCGGTCTCCAGGTACGTTCGCGTCTCTTCGTCCTCGACCCAGAGGTAGACGAGCTTGTTCTTGTAGAGCGCCGATAGATGCGAAGGGACGATCCTCATGCGCCATCCCCGACCGCCGCGCGCGGATCTCCCTCCGGGACGAGGAGAAAGCGCTCGAAGCTATAGGCTTGCTCCCAGACGGCATCGGCGTGGGAGGCGACGATGAACTGCGCGTCGGGCGCGAGCTCCCGTAGCGCGGGGAGGATCGTCGCCTGCCATTGCGGGTGGAGGTGCAGCTCCGGCTCGTCGATGACGAGGAGGCCGCCGCGAAAGTCGTTCAGGATGATCCACCCGGCGAAGGAGAGGAGCTCGATCTCGCCCGAGCTCACCTCGTCGATGGAGCAGGTGCGCTGACCGTCGCGGAGCACGTAGAGATCCGCGAACAGCTCTTCCGCGTCGGGATCCACGATCTGCGCGTCGATGCGGGTCCCGTCGTTGCCGTGGAAGCGTGCCCAGGCTTCGTTGATGCGCTCGAGCCACACGTCGGCCTTGCCCAGGCCGGGCGAAGCAAGGGTGTATCCGCCCCGCGCGCGCTCGTCGTTGATCCTCTGCTTGAGGCGCCACAGACGGTTGGTCTCCGTGTCCGCGGGGCGTCCGCCGCGGCCGACGAGTGGCTTGATCGGCCCCACGAGATCCGGCGTACGCCAGGAGGAGAAGTACTCGACCGCAAAGGGTTCAACCCAGGTGAGCGGCGGCAGCACATCCTGCCCGGAGGCGTCGCGTATCGTATAGGTCGTCGACGTGCGTGTGCACGTGAGCAGAGGACCGCCATCGGTGGAGATATCGAGTTCGATCTGCGCGCCCTCGGGGAGCACGGTGCGCCAGTGCTGCTCGCGCCGGGCCTTCTCCAGGTCCCGGACGATGAGGCGCTCCTGTCCGAGGCCGAGGAGCACCGCTTCGAGCACGCTCGTCTTCCCGCAGCCGTTGGGCCCGGCGAGGACGATGTTTCGCGACGGCGCCCCCTTGGGGGAGGTGAGGTCGAGCTCCAGGGGCTCCTGGATCCGTCGGAACTTCTCGATGCGGATGCGGTGGATTTGCGGGACCGGCATGTTTCGGCCTCCGGGCCGGGCGTTCCGGCGCAGAAGCTACCACACCCGCCCTTCAGCCGATGAGCCGCTCCGCAATCTGCACCGCGTTGAGCGCTGCGCCCTTCCGCAGGTTGTCTGCGACGATCCACAGGTTCAGCGCTCCTGGCACGGCGAGGTCGTCCCGCACGCGGCCTACGAAGACGTCGTCCTTGCCGGCTGCGTCGCGCGGCTGCGGGTGCCGGCCTGGGGCGTAAGGCTCGTCGAAGAGGCGAACGCCCGGGGCGCGGCGCAAGAGCTCGCGCGCCTCGGCCGCCGTCATTGGGCGGTGGAACTGCGCGTGGACGGCTTCGCTGTGGCCTGTCACGACCGGGACTCGCACCGTGGTCGGCGTCACGCCGATGGTGGAATCGCCGAGGATCTTGCGGGTCTCGTGCACCATCTTGAGCTCCTCCTCGGACCAGTCGGGCAGGCTCCCGCTTTTCCAGTCCATGACGAGGTTGCCCGCGAGCGGGGCCGGGAAGATCGCCCAGGTGGGCTCCTTTCCCGCGGCGAGCTCGCGGGTCTGCGCGAAGAGCTCGTCCATCGCCGCGTGGCCCTTGCCGCTCGCGGCTTGATACGTGGAGACGATGACGTGCTTCAGCCGAGCAGCCGCGTGGAGCGGGCCGAGCGCGACGACCATCTGGATCGTGCTGCAGTTCGGGTTCGCGATGATGCCCTTGGGGCGGTTTTTCGCCGCGTCCATGTTCACCTCGGGCACGACGAGGGGGACTTCGGGATCGGTGCGCCACGCGCTCGAGTTGTCGATGACCACGGCGCCACGCGCGACCGCGAGCGGGCCGAGCTCGAGCGAGGCGGCACCGCCGGCGCTGAAGAGCGCGATGTCCACGCCGTCGAAGGCCTCGGCGCGGGCGACCTGGATCTCGAGCTCTCCGCCCTTCCAGGGTACGCGGCTGCCGGCGCTGCGCGGCGAGGCGAGCGCGCGAACTTCCCGCGCCGGAAAGCCCCGTTGCTCCAGGATCCGCAACATTTCCCGCCCCACCACGCCGGTGGCGCCCACGACCGCGACGACGCACGACATGCGCCCGCTATAGCGCTCGCCGCGAGGGGCGCGCAAGAACGCTGCGCCCGGGCGGGCCGCGCGCTAGCATGGCGAACGATGCGAGGCACCCCCTCCGTTGCCTTGACGAGCCTCCTCGCCTTGCTCGCGATCTCGCCTCTTGGTTTGAGCGCGTGTACATCCGGCGCCTCGGGGCGCGCCACGCGAGGCTCCACGTCGTCGGCGACGAATGGCGCGGCCGTCCCGACGAAGCTCGTCTCGATGGTGGCGCCCTCGCGGCTTTTGCCGGATGTGCGCGGCGATCGAGGGTTCGTCGCGTACGAGGCGGGCGCGCGGCGCGTGCTCGCCTCTCGCATGCGGCTCGTCGTGTACGAGGACGGCACGACCGAGCGGGCAAACGAGCTCTTGCCGCTGGGGCACGTGAACGCCGTCGTGCTGCCGAGCCGGCTCGGCGGGGGGTTCGTCTTCCACGCGACGTCGGGCGGAGGCACGCAGCTCTGGCGGGCCTCGTCGTGGCTCGGAAAGCTGCGGCCGCTCGTGCAGTTCTCGTCGACGACGAGTGACGTCGTGCCGGGGTTCGACAGGCTCTACCTGCGGCTCTCGTCGAACGGAAAACTCGTCGCGGTCGACGCCGAGACGGGTGAGGTGCGATCCCTCGCGCCGCTTCCGCCGGCTGCGGCGTATGGAGGCATCGCGTTCGCCGACGGGTTTTCGGGCGTGGTGGACACGGATCTGCGGGGCGTTCTCGCGACGTTCGACGCGGGCGCGACGTGGAGGCCGCTCGGTTTGCCCGAGCGCCCGACGGCGATCTCGGTCGTGGGCGGCGAGCCGACGATGTTCGTGGCGGGCGGCAAGTACGTGCTCGACGCGCGGGGCAACCTGACGTTTCGCGCAAACCAGGTCGCGACGGACGACGAGGGGAACGACGTCACGTCGGCGTCGCCGAAGGGGCCGTTCGGGAAGAAGGTGCTGCGTGTGGCCGTGGAGGATGGCTTCCCGGACACGGAGCGTACGGCCGTCGTCGCGCGGGCGGGGGCGCTCGCGCGCGTGTCGCTCGACACCGGCGCGATCGTCGAGATGACCCCGACGGCGTTTCCCGAGCGAGAGGCGAGCTGCCACGCGGTGCGCCTCGGCGCGTCGTATGGGTTCGTCTGCGGCGAGCGCGAGGGGCCGACGAACATCTACGCGTTCGTCCCGCCGCTCGCGATGCAGAAGGTCATGTCGTTCAAGGGGCCGCGGTTCGTCTCGGCGAACGGCGCGGGCGCGCTCGTGGTGCGCGGGGCGTGCGAGGACGAGGACCCGAAAAGGGCACAAGGCGGCGCGAAGGCGGCGGCGCGGGAGGAAGGCACGCGCGTCTACTGCGTGCGCGCGGCGAGCGGCGCGACGCGGGAGGTGCGGGTCAAAGGGGATCTCGGCGTCGAGCGGGTCGTGGCGCTGTCGGACGGGCGGGTCGCGATCCTCGTCCCGCCGCGCGCGGCGAGCACGGGGCAACTCACGATCCTCGAGGGATCGAAGATGAAAAGCGTGGCGCTCGTGCTTCCGCAGAAGCCTCGCAGCGTGGCGCGCGAGCTGCGACGCGGGATGTGGCTCGAGGGGTTCGAGGAGCGCGAGCCAGGGGTGCTCGGCGGCTGGGTCGAGGCGGGCGGGCCCGTGATCGGCGTACGCGTGAAGCTCGACGGCGCGGTGACCGCGGGCGAGGCGCGCGACAACGAGAATGGCGTCGTGGTGTCGGGTCGGTTCGCGCTCTCGCAAGGCGAGGGCGGGCGCGCGGCGGAGTCGATCGACGGGGGCAT
>JANMGF010000246.1:0-3643 GCA_031374535.1 Polyangium sp. (in: bacteria) | reverse complement strand
GTCGAGAAACAGCGTGCTGCCGTGGGCCTCCTCGAAGAGGCCCGGGCGGTCGGACGTCGCGCCCGTGAAGGCGCCGCGCACGTGGCCGAAGAGCTCGCTCTCGATCAGCGAGCGTGGGATGGCGGCGCAGTTGACCGCGACGAGGCGCGAGGGCGCGCGCGAGGAGCGCTCGTGGATCGCGCGCGCCACGAGCTCCTTGCCCGTCCCCGTCTCGCCGAGGATCAAGATTGTCGCGTCGGTCGGCGCCACGCGTTCGATGAGCTGGTAGACGCGACGCATCACGGGCGAACGGCCGATCATCGCGCCGAAGCCGTCCACGTCCCGCGGCTCGTGCGCGCCCTGGAGCACCGCGGCCTGGGAGAGCGCGCGCTCGACGAGGGCCTTGAGCGCGTCGGTCTCGAACGGCTTGGTGACGTAGTCGTACGCCCCTTCGCGCATCGCCTGCACGGCGGTCGGGACCGTCGCATACGCCGTCATCAGGATGAACGGCACGCCCGGCCAGCGAGCACGCACCGCGCGGAGGACCTCGAGCCCGTCGCCGTCGCTCATGCGCAGGTCGCAGAGCACGACGGTGACCGACTCCCTCTCCAGCGCCTCCAGCGCCGATCGCACGCCACGCGCGGTGACGACACGCGCGAGCTTGCCGAGCACCTTGGAGAGCATGGCCGTCATGTTCGGCTTGTCATCGACCACCAGGATCGTCGGCTTCATGCGGCTTCTTCCTTTCCCGCATCCACGACCGCGGCCGGCAACTGGACCACGAATCTCGCGCCCCCGTTGGGCCTCGCCTCCGCCCGGATGCTCCCGCCGTGCGCGGCGACGAGGCCATAACAGACCGCGAGGCCGAGCCCCGTTCCGTCCCGACGTGTCGTGAAGAAGGGCTCGAAGATGTGGTCGATCACGTCAGACGACAAACCTTCGCCGCGATCGAGCACCTCGATCCGATACCCGTCGCCGTCGCGACGCCCCTCGAGCAGGACGGGCTCGGCGTTCGAAGTCGTCGCTTCGCGCGCGTTCGAGACCAGATTGACGACCACCTGTCGAATCCTCAGCGGATCGACCGAAATCAGGGCCGGCTCCGCATCCACCACGACGGCCGGCGCGCCCGGGGCCAACGACCTGCGCGAGGGCACGCCCTCGGCACGTTCCGCCGCATCGCGGAGCAGATCGGCCGCATCCACGGGGCGCGGCACCAGGGCCGGCGTGCGCGCATACACCAGGAGCTCCTCCGCGATGCGCTGGCAGAGCGCCGCCTCCTCGTCGAGGATCCGGAGCTCCTCCCGCATCGACTCGCTCTCCGCCTCCTCGCGCATCGTGCTCAGGTATCCGCGGATGACTGCGACGGGATTGTTGATCTCGTGCGCCACGCCCGCCGCGACCCGCCCGATCGCGGCCAAGCGTTCGGCGGCCACGAGATCCGCCTCAGCACGCTTCAACGCATCGAGCATGCGATTGAACGCGTCGGCGACCACCGCGAGCTCGACGGCGGGGACGGGCTCGACACGCGCGGTCCGATCCCCCTCGGCGACGCGGCGCGCGACGTGCTCGAGTGAGCCGAGCGGCGTCGAGAACGACCTCCACAGGCTGCGTCCGGCGAGCAGTGCCACCGCGGCTGCGAGGACGCCCGTGCCGACGGCGATCACGAGCGCGAGCCGTATGGCGCTTTGGGCCTCTCCTTCGGCTTTCATGGCCTCGGCGTCGAAGTAGCCGGCGAGCGCGTCGGCATGCTCCGTCATCCTGTCGACCAACGCGTTGGCCCGGTCATGCGAGCGGTGCACCGCTGTCCAGTCTCCCCGATCGATCGCTGGCAGGATGTCCTCGGAGAACACGCAGCTCAGGTCGCAGCTCGCGTCGGCAATCGCGTCGAGACGAACAGCGCCTGCGTCGTCTACGATGGGCCGTAGCTCGCGCAGCTCGTCTTTGAGCTTGTCGACCCACTTGTCGTGGTGTTCCACGTGAGAGTGGTCGCGGAGGATGATGGTGTGGGCCTCGTGGATGTACTGCTCGCGCGCGACGACGCTCAGCAGCGCCGCGCGGCGCGAGGCCACTTCGAGCTCGTGCGCCTTCGAGATCGCTCGGCGGGACGACAGGGCCGAGAAAACGGCGCTCGCGCCGCTCGCGAGCACGAGGGCCACGAGGAGGCTCACGGTCAACAGCAGACGGCCACGGAGGCGGTAAGCCTTCGGAGACGACGAAACCGCCATGCGTCGGGCTTTAGCAATACGTGTGTCCTCCCGCCAGTACGGAGGGGACGGCCAAGTGTCCGACGCGGTCACATGCCTGTGACCGGCGCAGTCACTCCCCCTCGCGCGCGCGTACGAGGGTCCCCAAAAACCGAGGCGCACGCCTCTGGCACGATGCGTGCTGCACGCCCGCCGTCCCCGGGAACGTTTCGAGGAGGTCGGCCATCATGACAATACGTTCGCTTATCCTTTTGCTTGGTCTCACGTTGGTGTGGGTCGGCTGCGGGGGCCACGAGGGGGAAGGATCGACGCATGACGGGACCGGGGGCGCGGCCGGGCATGGCGGCGGCCACGGGGGCGCAGGAGGCGGCACGGGCGGCGCAGGAGGGATCGGCGGCGGGGGCGGCGGGGGCGGCGGCTCCTCGGGCCCGCCGCAAGCCCCCATCATGAAGTCCGTGGGCCCGATGCAGGGCGCCTTGCACGTGGAGTGGGAAAACGTCACGCCCGATTGCGAGAAGATCGAGCTCGATCGGAACAAAGACGGTGGCGCGTATGCAAAGGCGTACACCCTCGTCGGCGTGGCGACCTCGCAACACGACACGTCGGCGGTCCCGCCGGGAACCTACTGCTACAAGGCGCGCTGCGTGAAGGGCGGCGCCGAGACGTCGGCCGACTCCAACGAGAAGTGCGCTACGCCATGAAAAACCATCGATTGCTCCTCGGGGCGTTCCTCGTCGTCGCCGGTTGCTCCGGCGAGGAAGGCCAGAAAACCGCCGCGCGTGATCCGCTCGCGCCCTATCCGCCGACGGGCGTGACGCGCGAATTCGAGCTCACGATCGACGAAACGCAGTGGGAGGTCGGGCCGGGCGCGATCTACAATGCAATCACGTACAATGGCACGATTCCGGGCCCGCCGATCGAGGTCGACGCGGGGGATCATGTCGTCATCCGCGTGACCAACAAGACCGCGAAGCCGCACTCGGTCCACACCCACGTCGTCAAATTCACCCACATGAACGACGGGACCCACGATTCGATCGTCGCACCGGGCGAGACGAAGGCCGTGGAGTGGGACGCGGTGTACGCCGGGACGTTCCCCTATCACGATCACGGCGACGAGGCAGAAGGGACCAAGCTCGGCCTGTTTGGCGCCCTCATCGTTCACGCGCCGGGCGAGGCCAAGGCGAACGAGCACGTCGTCGTGCTCGCCGACTTCGATCAAGGCGAATACGACTCGCTCCCCGGCGTCGCCGATCCCGAGACGGGCGAGTTCCCCGACGCGGGCATTTATCACGGCGGCCACCAGTACATGCACACGATCAACGGCAAGGGCTACGAGGACGCGATCCCGCCGTTCAAGGGCAAGGTGGGCGAGCTCCAGCGCTGGCGCGTCGTGAGCCTCGGCGGCGAGTTCCACACCTGGCACATCCACGGCCATCGCTGGATCGACGGGAGCGGGC
>JANMGF010000244.1:0-11243 GCA_031374535.1 Polyangium sp. (in: bacteria) | reverse complement strand
CGGCGGGGAAGTCGCCGAGGTCGCCGGTCTGCCAGTCGTAGATGCTGCCGGAGGCGTCGGGCGTGAGGCCCGCGTCGGGATCCTCGTCGAAGACCTGGCACGAGGGATCGCAGGGGTTGTTCACGCAAGGGCCGGGCGTGTGGCTGAAGATCACGATGCCACCGGCGCCGTCGTCGGGGCGCGCGGAGGTTTGTCGGACCTTCGCCTTCGGGGGCGCCGCGCGGGAGGAGATGCTGCCGTCGGCGCACACGCCCCACATGCCTTCCACGCAGAGCTGCGTGCCGTCGAGGCAGGTGAGGACGCCGCCCTGCTCGCCGATCGTGACCGAGCAGTCGCGCGTCGCGCCGTCGGTGCACGGGCCCGCGGAGGTCCCCGCGCCGGTGCCGCCCGCGCCTCCCCCAGGCCGCGCGCCGAGCGGTTCACTCGTCGTGCACGCGACGACGCCCATCACGATGGGCACCACCACGAGCGCTACGAGGGCCCACGACGTTCGCCACGAAACGCGTGCCCTCGCGCCGGACGAGCCGTTCTTCTTCAGCGTCCCTGTCAAGCTGGCCGACGCACGCGCCATGGGTCGAAAACCTCCCGGAACCCTTTGCGACAAGCAAGATTGCAGGATCCGGAGGCAATGAAGCAAGCAACGTGCCCCGAACGACCCTCCCGCCTCCCCGGCGTGAGCGAAGCTCCGCGGCGAAATGCCCGTGCCTCACCCCGCGCGGGGCACCCCCTGGTAACAAGATTGACCGGGGAAAAAGTTGCGCGTGCCGCAACGGTTGCACAGCCCACGGCGGGCGCGGCGGCGGGGGAAGCGGCCGAAAAACGGCTTGTCGGGGCACGGGCCTACGCGCATGCTCGGCGCGGGCGAAGGCCCTTCCCGGTCCGACGATCAGGCCGGTTCCCGATGGCCCCGGCTTCCGGGATCAGGGAAAGCTCCGAAGACCGTGCACGCCCACTCCATCGCCGGATTCATGAGCGCTTGGGTGGTCGCGTACGTCGCGATCGCCACGTTCTGCTTCGTGGCACGGCGCCGGGAGCGGCTGCGGGGGCGCGAGGCCGAGTTTTTCCTGTTCGGGCTCTTTTGCCTCTCGCTCTCGGTGCACACGGCGGGCGTGGCGGCGCTGCACGTCATGCGGGATGCGCGGCTCGTGCGGGTGGCGCTGCTCGCCTCGGACGCGGGGCGCGTGTTCGGCGCGGTGCTCCTCGTGCACGTCGTGGCGCAGCTCTCGCAGATCCGGCTCCTGCCGCGTGTCTTGCTGGCGATGTACGTCGGCGCGGCGGTCCTCGGGATCGCGGGCGTCGTGGATCATTTGCGGCAGCTCGACGAGGTGGCCGAGGCGCCCGTCACGTTGCTTGGTCTCTCGGTGGTCGTGGAGGTCGCGGCGCCGGCGCGGCCTCTCTCCACGATCCTTTCGCTCGTTTCGTTCGGAGCGGCGCTCTTCGGGGCGATGGTCTTCGTGCGGTGCGCGTTGCGAGGGCGGACCGATCTTTTGCCGTCGCTCTGGGGCGCGCTCGCGCTCGTGGTGAGCACGGCGAACGATGCGTTTCACGGGGTGCTCGGGGAGGGCAAGCCCCTCACGAGCCCGTACGGATACGCGGCCTTCGTGATGGGGGTCGTCATGTCGCTCCTGTCGCGGTACGCGTCGCTGCGGCAGAAGCTCGAGGAGCGCGCGTCGGATTTGAAGCAGCGGTCGGCGGAGATCGCAAAGGCGTACGAGGATCTACGCGCGGCGCAGGCGGAGATCGTGCGCAAGGAGCAGCTCGCGGCCGTCGGGGAGCTGTCGGCGGTGATCGCGCACGAGGTGCGAAACCCGCTGGCGATCATCACGACGGCGGTGGCGACCTTGCGGCGCGAAGGGCTCGGCGAGGACGATCGGCAGACGTTGCTCGGGATCCTGGACGAGGAAGCGTCGCGGCTGAACCGGCTCGTGGGCGATCTCTTGCGGTACGCGCGGCCGGTGCGGTGTGAACGTCAGCTCGTGTTGCCGCGGGAGATCGTGGAGCGGGCGCTCGCGCTGTCGCAGAACCAGACGAGCGTGAAGGTGACCCTCGCGGAGCCGGAGCCCGTGGAGCGGATCCAGGCGGATCCGATGCTCTTGCGGCAGGTCTTCGAGAACATCGTGAACAACGCGCTCCAGGCGATGCCGGGCGGAGGATCGCTCACGGTGACGCTCGTGCCGTACGTGGAGGCGGGGATCGCCGGGGTCGAGGTGCAGATCGCGGATACGGGCGAAGGCATGGACCGATCGGTGCGGGATCGGGCGCTCGATCCGTTCTTCACGACGCGCGCGGCGGGGACGGGCCTGGGGCTCGCGATCGTGGCGCGTATCGTGGACGCGCATGGCGGGCGGATGGTGATCGACAGCGACGTGGGCGCAGGAACGGTGGTGCGGATCTTCTTGCCGCAGCAAGGCGAGCCGCCGCCGGGGCATCGAGCGGTGCCGCCGGAGATCAACCGAACGAGCTCATTGCCGCCGATGCCGATGGAGGTCCGGCGCGCGATCGGCGAGAGGAAGTCATGACGACGAACGAGGACGAGAGGGCGGCGCGGCGCGCGGAGATCGTACGCGCGGACAAGCAATACGTCTGGCACCCGTACACGCCGATGCAGCGGTACATCGACGAGGTGGATCCGCTCGTCGTGGAGAGGGCCGCGGGCGCGAGGATCTTCGACGTCGACGGGCGGAGTTACCTCGACGCGAACGCGAGCTGGTGGGTCTCGACGCTGGGGCACAACCACCCGCGGCTCGTCGCGGCGCTCGCGCGGCAGGCTTCGATCCTTTGCCACACGTCCCTCGCGGGCGTGACGCACGAGGGCGCGGCGAAGCTCGGGGAGGAGATGGTCGAGGTCGCGCCGAAGGGCCTGGAAAAGGTGTTCTTCAGCGACGACGGTTCGACGGCGGTGGAGGTCGCGTTGAAGCTCGCGCTTCAGTTCTGGCAGAACGAGGGTCGGCCAACGCGGCGGAGGTTCGTGGCGCTCGACGGCGCGTTCCACGGCGAGACGATCGGCGCGGCGAGCCTCGGGGGCGTGGAGGTCTTTCGCAGGCCCTTCGCGGGCGTCTTGCTCGAGTGCATCTTCGTGCCGCCGCCCGAAGGCGACGAGCCCGAGGGCGCGGGGCATGCACGCGCGTTCGAGGCGCTGGAGACGCTCTTCGCCGAGGGGAGCGACACGATCGCGGCGGTGGTGCTGGAGCCGCTCGTGCAAGGCGCGGCCGGGATGCGGATGTACGACGCTTCGTATCTCAGGCACGCGCGCGCGCTCTGCGATCGGTACGACGTGCTGCTCGTGATCGACGAGGTGTTCACGGGGTACGGGCGCACGGGATCGATGTGGGCGTGCGAGGCCGCGGGCGTGGCGCCGGATCTGATGTGCCTGGCGAAGGGGTTTTCGGGCGGGATGTTTCCGATGGCGGCGACGCTCGCGACGCGCCGGGTCTTCGATGCGTTCCTCGGGGCGCCCGAGCGGGCGTTTTATTATGGGCACTCGTTCTGCGGGAACCCGCTCGGCGCGGCCGTCGCGCGGGAGGTGCTGGCGATCTTCCGCGAAGAGCGGATCCTCGAGCAGGCGGCGCCGAAGGCCGCGCGGATCGCGAAGGCGTTCGCGGCGATGAACGGCATGCCGGGGGTGGTGCGGACGCGATCGCTCGGGATGATCGGGGCGCTCGATCTGTCGAAGGGCGCGGGGTATCTCGGCGGGCTCGGCTGGCAGGTCTACGCGGAGGCGCGAAAGCGCGGGGCGTATCTGCGGCCGCTCGGGGACGTGGTGTACGTGGCGCCGCCGCTCACGATCGCGGAGGACGAGCTCGAGACGCTCCTGGGGATCGTCGAGGAGAGCGTGCGGGCGGCGGTCTTGGCGGGTTAACGCGCGCTCTTCTTCGAGGCGAGATCGCGGAGAAGCGCGATCGCATCATCCACGTGTTTGTGCGGGAGCAGCTCGTAGTTGAACACCCCGCGCACGATGCCTTCCTCGTCGATCACGAACGTGATCCGCCGATCGAGGCCGATGATCGGCCAGAGGACGCCGTACGCCTTGGCGATACGTTTGTCCGCGTCCCCGATCATGGGAAACACCAGGTTCAGGGACTTCGCGAAGTCGCACTGGGTCTCGTGCTTGTCCGTCGAGACGCCGACGACCTCGCCGCCGAGGGCCACGATCTCCTTGTATGCATCGCGAAACCGCGATGCCTCGACCGTTCACCCGGCGGTGAAGGCCTTGGGGAAGAAGTAGAGGACGACGCGCTTGCCACGCATCGCAGAGAGGCTGACGTTCGCGCCGGTGGAGGCGCTCGCGCTGAACTCGGGGGCTTTTTCGCCGACGCGGATCATCGACGGATCCTACCACGCAAGAGCGCCACGAGGGCCGCGAGTCCCGCGAAGGCCAGAGCGCCGCGCGTCCCGGACGAGCCGTCGAGGCTACATCCGCATCCGCCGCCCGCCGCTTCGAGCTCCCTCGGCGTGTTCGAGCCGCCGCTCCCCGAGCTGCCGCCCGCACCGATGCCGCCACACGCGGTGGGTTCGATGCCGAGCGTCGCCACGATGCCGGGCCAGGTCTGCGCGCATGCGGCCGGGGTCTCGGCCTCCGCGGGGCAGGAAAGCGGGCAGATGTCGGGCAGGTGGTAGATCGGCGCGAACGTCTTGCCCTCGTCCTTCGAGAGGCCGACGGTGAAGGTGTCGACGAACTCGTTGCCGCACGCGTAGAGGCCCGCCTGGGTCCACGTCAGGCATCGCGTGTAGAGGCTGTTCACCTTCTCGAAGGCGAGATCGGTGGTGTTCGCGACGAGGACGCCGTCCTTGGGGCCGCCGATCGCGACGCGCGTGCCGTCGGGGGAGAGGGCGAAGCCGAGGAGATCGTCCGTCCCGCCGAAGACCTCGACGAAGGTGGCGCCGGCGTCGTTGCTGACGAGCAACTTGTCGATGGGATCGCCGCTGAGGCGCAGGTAGACGCGGTCGGGGTTCTGCGGGTCGATCGCGGCGAGGAAGGGGACGCCGCTGGCGAAGCTCGCGTCGAGGTAGGTGCGGGTCCACGTGGCGCCACGATCGTCGGAGCGCTCGATCGCGGGCGCGAAGGACTTGCCGACGATGCCGCTCGCGTAGAGGCGCGAAGGGTTCGAGGGCGTGACGTCGATCGTGAGGGCGATGAAGTCACTCAGGATCGGCGTCCCGGCCTGGGTCCACGTGGCGCCGTTGTCGGCGGTCTCGGCGACGATCACGTGGAAGCCTGCGCCGGTGCCGGTGGAGGTGATGGCCACGGCGCGCGAGGGATCGTCGCGGTGCACCGAGACGTCGATGACGTACTCGTCCTTCAAGGGGCTCGGGGAGAAGTCCCACGAGCAGCCGCGATCCCGGCTGACGCTGAGACCTTCGAAGATGCCGGCGAGGATCGTGCCGTCCGAGAGCACGCCGATCGCCGGGTCCTGGGTGCCGCCGTAGCCGACCGCGTCCTCGCAGATCCACGACCACGAGGCGCCCGCGTCGGAGGTCTCGAGGATGCCGTAGGTCGTGCGGAGGACGATGTGCGAAGGGTCTTGGGGGTCGACGACGAGCTGGTCGGCGATGGGGAAGCGCCCGTTCGCGTGGGATTCGGTGGGCGCGAGGAGAAAAGAGGCCGCGAGGGAAACCGCAAGGAAGGAGGCGCGCATGCGGGATCTTAGCGCGTCAGGGTCCTTTCGGCGGTGGCGGCGTCGTCCTGTCCGAGGCGTACGTCGCGCAGCTCTGCGCCGAGGAGCTCGATCGCGGCCGTGACGAGGGGATGATCGGCGATGGCGCGGCGCGCGTTGTCGAGGCGGAGCTTGCGGTCGGCGCCGTCGAGCTGGGCGAGGGTGGTGGCGCCGCTCTGGGGGCGCAGCGTTTCGAAGGAGACGTCGGGGTTGCCGCCGAAATGTGCGGCGAGGGCCGCACGCAGGATTTCCCTGGCGCCCGGCTCTTGCGCTTGCTTGCCGAGGAACGCGTCGGCCTCGTAGCCGAGCACGATGCCCTCGGGGCCGATGCGGATCAGGGCAGCATGTTCGAGCACGGAGCCGAGGGGCGCGCGTTTGCCGCGAACGATCTCGATGACGGCGCGATAGGCGGCGAGATCCGCGGCGCTGGCCGTGGTCGTGGGCCTGCCGTCCGTGGCGGGGCCGTTGGGGGATGCGCCGTTGATGCGAGGCGGAGGAGAGCCGTTCGCAGGGGTTACATGCGTGAGGGGGGATACAGGAGGCGGGTTTGCAAGGGTTGCGGAGGCGGCTTTTGGCGTCGGACTCGCGTTCGCAGGGGTTGCGGAGACGGCAGGAGGCGGCGAAGGCGCGTTTGCAGGGGTTGCGGAGACGGCTGGAGGCGGCGAAGGCGCGTTTGCAGGGGTTGCGAAGGCGGGCGGCGGCGGCGGAGCGCCGTTCGCAAGGGTTCCACGGGTCGAAGAAACGTGTGCGGGCTCGGTCGAGGCCGCTCGACGTACCGGAGGGGCGCCGCCTTGCGTGTTTCGGCCTGGGCCCGCGCCCCCCGAAGCGCCTTGCGGCCCGCCGCCCCCGCCGAGAAGGCGTCGCTCCAGATCCCCGAGCCTGCGCAAAAGCTCGTCCACGGGGAGCAACGGGGGACGGCGCGAAAGGCGCACGAGCGTCATCTCGAGCGCAGCGCGAGGCTGGCCGCCGCGGGTGATGTCGTCGAAGGATCGCGAAAATCCCTGGTGCAGCCGGGTGAGATCATCGGCGCCGGCGCGCGCCGCGAGGGCCGTGAGGTCGGCGAGCTCGCTGTCGGCGAGGTCGAGGAGGCCGCTCGGATCGGCGGCGACCTTGGCGACCACGAGGTCCCGAAGGTGGGCGAGAAAATCGCGCGCGACGTGCGGGAGATCGTAGCCCTGATGCGCGAGATCTCCGACCGTGCGCAGGCAAGCGTCGGCGTCGCCGTCGACCAGGGCCGCCGCAAGTCCATGAAGGACCGAGCGATCCGCGACGCCGAGGACACGGGCGACGCCCTCGGCCGTGAGTTTTTCGCCTTCGATGCCGACCCACGCGAGGACCTGATCGAGCAGGCTCATCCCGTCGCGCATGCTGCCGGCCGCCTCGCGGGCCAGGATCGAGAGGGCCGCGTCCTCGAAGGAGACGTTCTCCTGCTGGAGCACCCAGCGAAGGCGCGCCGCCACGGCCTGGGCGCCGATGAGCTTGAAATCGTAGCGCTGGCAGCGGCTCAGGATGGTGACGGGGACCTTGTGCACCTCCGTCGTCGCGAAGATGAATTTTACGTGCGGCGGCGGCTCCTCGAGGGTCTTCAGGAACGCGTTCCACGCCGCGTTCGAGAGCATGTGGACCTCGTCCACGACGAAGATCTTGAAGCGATCGCGCGAGGGCCGGTACGGAAGGCTCTCCTGGAGGCGGCGGACCTCGTCGACGCCGTTGTAGCTGGCGCCGTCGATCTCCTGGACGTCGACGTCGCTACCCTGGGTGATCTCCACGCAAGGAGGGCAAACCTGGCAGGGGCGGGCCGTCGGGCCGTTCGCGCAGTTGAGCGATTTCGCGAGGATGCGCGCGCTCGTCGTCTTGCCGACGCCGCGGACGCCGGTGAACAAAAACGCGTGCGCGACGCGGTTCTTGGCGATCGCGTTCTCGAGCGTGGTCGAGACGTGCCCCTGTCCGACGAGGTCCTCGAAGGACTGCGGCCGGTACTTGCGCGCGAGGACGACGTAGCTCATCGCCGCCTCGACGTAGCAGAAAGGCGCGCGCGCGTCGCCTCCCGCGCAGGTGGACGAACCCGGCAGGCAGCGAGCGGGCAGCGAGACGGCAAGACGCGAGAGGTCCGACGCCTCCGGCCTTGCAGCCCCGCCGACTTCACGGCATACACGCGCATCCCATGCAATTTCGCGGTGGAATGAACGAGCTGGTCCGCCAAGCGGCCCGGATGCAGCGCAAGATCGACCAGGTCAAGGCCGGGCTGAAGGACCACGAGATCTCGTCGACGGCCGCGTCGGAGAAGGTCTCGGTCACGGTCACGTGCGAAGGTAAGGTCCGGAAGATCTCGATCGATCCGGAGTTCCTCGCCGCCGAAGGCATCGACATGGCGCTCGACGCAGTGACGGCAGCGGCGAACGCGGCGCTCGAGCAGGCCGACAAACACGTCGAGGCCGAGATCGCGAAGGTCACGGGCGGCGTGAAGATCCCGGGAATGCATACGTAGTGGCTACGCGGAGCCCCAACTCCTACGTCACGCGCGTCGCTTCTTTGCCCGAACGTCTCTCGCGGGTCGCGCATCTGTTCGCGCGGCTGCCAGGCGTCGGCGAGAAGACCGCGCAGCGCTTCGCCTTGTTTCTGGCGACGGCAGACGAGGAGATCGCGCGGGATCTGGGGAGCGAGCTCGGTTCGCTGCGCGATCACGTGAGGCCCTGCGAGCGCTGCGGGAACATCGCAGAGGTCGAGGAGCCGGGCTCGGCGGCGCGTTGCGCGATCTGTCGCGACGAGCGCCGCGATCGGGCGCTCTTGTGCGTGGTCGGGCGGGTGCAGGACCTGCTCGCGATCGAGCGGAGCGGGGTGATGCGCGGAAAGTACTTCGTGCTCGGACGGCTTCTGTCGCCGCTCGACGGGATCTCGGCAGAGGACCTGCCGCTCGAAGCGCTGCGCATGATCGTGCTGGATCCGGTGGGGCCCGTGAACGAGGTGCTGGTGGCGACGCCACCGTCGGTGGACGGAGAAGCGACAGCGCTGCTCGTGGCGCGCGAGATGGCCGTGCTCGGCGTGAAGGTGACGCGCATCGCGAGCGGCGTGCCTCACGGCGGCGATCTCGAGTTCGCCGATCAAGTCACGCTCGGCCGCGCCATCGAGGGCCGGAAGAGCTTCGGCTGAACGGAGGGAGTGAGGATGCCGAAAACCATCGTGTCCACCGAGCGAGCCCCGGGGGCAATCGGGCCGTACGCGCAGGCGACCCGCGCAGGGGATCTCGTGTTTTGCAGCGGCCAGATCCCGATCGACCCCGCCACGGGCGAGCTCGTGCCGGGCGGGATCGAGGCGCAAACGCGGCAGGTGCTGGCGAACCTCGGTGAGGTGCTCACGGCAGCCGGCGCGACGTGGGACGACGTCGTGCGAACAACCATTTTTCTCGTCGACCTCGGCGATTTCATGGTCGTCAACCGGATCTACGGCGAGACCGTGGGCTCCGGGACGTCACGACCTGCACGTGTGACCGTTCAAGTGTCGGCGTTGCCGAAGGGCGCCGCCGTCGAAATCGATGCGATTGCCCATGTTGGAGCCTCGAAATGACCACCAAGGACGATAGCGACAACGCCGAGAAGAAGACGCGCAGGATCGTCCGCTCGGCCAGCACGCGGCGCGAAGGGGAGCCCGGCGGCGAGACCCCGAACGCCGAGGCAAAGCCCACGCAAGAGGCCGGCGAGGCCAAGGAGCCGGCAGCACGAGCCGAAGGCGCCTCCGCCGCGCCAGCGCCCGCCCCGAGAGGCCCGGCCCCGAGGCCCGAAGGCGTACGCCGCATCGACATGCGTGGGCCACGCCCGCCGGCAGGGACGCCGCGTCCCAGCAGCGGAAGGCCGCCGTCACGCGCGCCGCGCGGCGATTGGCAGCCGCGTCAGGAAGAGGGGATGCGTCCGCGTCCCGGCCCGAACGCCGCACGCTCGCCGATGGGTCCGATGGGCCCGCGTCCGCCGCGACCGGCCGGTCCGGAAGGGCAGCCCCCCGCAGAAGGCTCCGCGGCCGGAGAGAGGCCGCCGCCGCGTTTCGATCGAGGGCCGAGGCCGGATCGAGGGCCGAGGCCGGATCGTGGACCGAGGCCGGATCGTGGGCCGAGGCCGGATCGTGGGCCGAGGCCGGAAGGCGTAGCTGCCGGCGGAGACAGGCCGCCGCGGCGTGACCGTCCCCAAGGCGCGCCGAACGTTGCGCCGGGCGCGACGTCGGAGGGGCAGCAGGCAAGACCGGCACAGAAGCCGGCCGTTGCAGCGAAGCCGGCCCTCCCCGCGAAGCCCGCCGCCCCGGCGCCCGCCCCGAAAGCCGCGCCGAAGCCGAGCATGGTGACGATCATCGCCCCGCCGCCGAGGGCAGGCGGGGGCGTGAAGGCGTCGGCGCCGAAGCCGGCGTTGACGGCCAAGGAAGCGCTCGCGGCGAAAGCAAAGGCCGCGCAGGCAGCCAAGAGCAAGGCTCCGGCGGAGGCCGCAGCAGCCCCGGCAGCCCCGGCAGCAGCAGTCGCCTTCGAGGCGGCCGATCTGTCCGCGAGCTGGGAGGCGGCCGCAGAGGCGACGCGCAAGGCAGGCGAGCAAAGTGCAGCCCTCGTGGACGCATGGCTCGCAGCGTCGAACGTGGAGGCGATCGCAGCGGTGGCCGACGCGGAAGACGCGCACGGGGCCGCACGCAAGGCAGCCCGTCGCGCGCTGAACATCCTGAAGTCACGCGGGACGGCCATCCCGACGCGGACGCGGGTGGCGCGGATGGATGCGCGGGCCGAGGTGGCGCTGGAGGCGACGTTCCTGCCGCCCGACGCGAGCGGGACGTCGGCCGTGTCCATCACGAGCCGCGACGCGAGCGGTCGTTACCACCTGGCCGAGGTGATCGTGCGGGATCCGATCGGCATCCTGAACGCAGGCAGCGCATGGCTGAGCGGCTCGCAGCTGAAGGAAGGGCGAAACCGCGCGCTCGAAGGGCTCGGCGTGTCGCCGGCGTTCGTGCCGGTGGAGTGGGCACGTCATCGCATCGCGATGGCGCGCAAGCAAAACGCGGCGTCGGGGCAGATCGTGCCGCTCGGGTTCGAGGGCTGTCGCGAGCTCATCGAGCCCGCACCCGAGGCCGAGCCGGCGCACCCGATGGCCGATCTCGAGGCGGAGATCACGAGCGAGATCGCCTGGGCACGCGCGCCCGGGTCGGCGTCGCTGCACGAGGAGCCGGAGTTCCGGACGTGGCTGCCCGATCGGGCGAGCCTCGAGGACCTGTTGCAACGGCTCGGTCAGCGGGTCGGCCCCGAGGGCATGCGCGATTCGCAGGTGGTGAACGAGGCGTTGCGCGAGGAGATCTCGAGCGCGACGGATCGGTTCTTCTCGCCCGAGGCGCGGACGATCATCGGGTCGCGGATGCGGGACGCGGCGATTTCCGTGCGGGCACGCAAGGGGAGCGAGCGCGCGTCCGAGGTGCTCGCGGTGGCGCGAGCGGTGCGCGAGGCGGGGCTCATCACGTCGCCACCGAACGAGATCCCGTTCCTCCTCGGCTTCTTCCAGAAGGGGATCAGCGTGCTGGCGCATCAGGGTGGCGGTTCGCTCCGGATTCCGGTGGCGCCGCTGCCGCCGC
>JANMGF010000232.1:0-1673 GCA_031374535.1 Polyangium sp. (in: bacteria) | reverse complement strand
CAGCCTGGCCTATGTCATCTATACGTCGGGTTCGACGGGCCTGCCCAAGGGGGTTCAAGTCACGCATCGGAATGTCATCCGGCTGTTTGATCAGACCAGCCACTGGTTCGATTTTGGGGCAGGGGACGTCTGGACCTTGTTTCATTCCTACGCGTTCGATTTTTCGGTCTGGGAGATGTGGGGCCCGCTGCTCCACGGCGGTCGCCTCGTCGTCGTCCAGAGCTGGCAGGCGCGATCGCCGGAAGATTTTCATGGTTTGCTCCACCGCGAGCGCGTGACGGTGCTCAACCAGACCCCGTCGGCATTTCGGCAATTCGTCGCCTGGGAGAGCGAGAACAGCGCGCCTCCCCTGGCGCTGCGGTACGTGATTTTCGGCGGCGAGGCGCTGGATCCAGCGCATCTCGAGCCCTGGTTCGGGCGGCACGGTGACGAGGAGCCGATGCTCGTCAATATGTACGGCATCACCGAGACCACGGTGCACGTCACCTTTCAGCGCGTGCGCGTGCGCGCGGATGACGCGGTCTCGGGGCGCTCGATCATCGGCAGGCCGATCCCGGGCTGGCAGATTCATGTCCTCGATCGCTGGGGGCGGGTCGTGCCGCCGTGCGTGGCCGGCGAGATGTACGTCGGCGGCCTCGGCCTCGCGCGGAGCTATGTGGGGCGTCCTGCTCTCACGGCCCAGCGCTTCGTACCCGACCCTTTTTCGAGCGACCCCGGCGCTCGCCTCTATCGGAGCGGCGACCTCGCCCGGTGGTCGCGAAGCGGCGACCTCGAATACCTCGGGCGTATCGACGATCAGGTCAAGGTGCGCGGGTATCGGATCGAGCTCGGTGAGATAGAAAGCACGCTCAAACTGCACCCCGGCGTGCGTGATGCGGTCGTCGTGGTGCGGGAGGACGTCCCGGGCGACCAGCGGCTGGTGGCCTATTGGATCCCCGCCGCGGAGCCCCCCTCGCCCACGGAGCTGCGCGAGCACCTGCTCCGCACGCTGCCGGAGTACATGGTTCCGGGGGCCTATGCTCCGATCGAGGCGATCCCGCTCTCGCCGAATGGAAAGCTCGATCGAAAGGCGCTGCCTGTGCCGCGCGAGCAAGGTACGGCGAACGCCGATGCATTCAGCAGGCCGTATGCGCGCCTCGAGCGCACCGTCGCTTCTATTTTCGCCGAGGTGCTCGGTGTGCCGAGCGTGGGGCTCGACGATGATTTCTTCTCGCTCGGCGGCCGGCCGCCCCTCGTGACACACGTCATTTCTCGTGTCCGCGATACGCTCGGCGTCACGCTGCCGCTGCGGGATGTATTGGAATCCATGACGGTGACCGCGATCACGCGGCTCCTTGAACGACTTTCGCCTGACGGCGGCGCGACGAACGTCGACGCAGCATCCGAAGAACTCGACATCGAGGAAGGTGAGCTGTGAAGGACGCGGAACTCTTGCAGCATGTGCGCTCCCTGGGGGTCAAGCTCTGGCTCGACGGTGAGACACTGCGCTACAGCGCTCCGCGCGGTACGTTGACGCCCGAGCTGCTCGGCGATCTCAAGCTTCACAAGGAAACCCTGCGGGCGATCCTGCGCGCCGAAGAGGACCCCTCGAAGCTGCCGCCCATCACGCCCGTACCGCGGGAGGGGGCTCTCCCCCTTTCCTTTGGCCAGCTCCGGTTCTGGCTCGTCGATCA
>JANMGF010000221.1:0-12684 GCA_031374535.1 Polyangium sp. (in: bacteria) | reverse complement strand
CGTCGGCCACGAGCACCCGGCGCACCGGCACAGCCCAGAGCTCCCCCGTCACCTCCAGGAACGAAACGTTCTTCTCCGACAAACGGAGATCCTCGATCCCGTCGCCTTCGACAAGCTCCGCCGGGGCTCGGATGTCGTCCGCGGCGAGGCCCTGCGCACGCACCGCGAAATGGTCGATACGTTTCGGCCGCGCCCACTCCTCGAAGACGGTTCGGTTTTCCTCCGCGTGGTTCGTCGTGCCGATGGCCGCACTCCATACGAGCCCGCCCGTCGGTCGCGTCACGGAGGCCCAGGCGTGCGTGTCGTCGCGGAGGAGCGTGGTAAAGCTCCGGTCCCCGACGACGCCGATATGCAAAAGCGCTCCACTTTTCGAGAGTTGTCCCCGCAGCCGCTCCGGCGTGAGCTCCTGCCGCGTGCGCGCGTCCGTCAATGCTAGGATTCGCTTCGGGGTATTCGCCGGCAGGGCTCCGAGGAGCGCGTCCGCGCGGGCCAGCGCGTCGTCGATGTGGCTCCCGTTTTTCCGGACGATCTGGGCTCCGTCGAGGCCGGCGAGCGCCTGGTTCACCGAGACGAACCCGGTTTTGTGGGCATGGGTCGCGCGGTCGAACGTCAGCACCGTCGCGCGGGCGTCCTGGAAATGCGAGAGATAGGCCCGCGTCATGTCGACCTCCGCCTCGACCTGCTCTTGATCGAGGGATCGAGAGGCGTCGATCAGGACCACGACAAACGCGCCGCGGGGCACGCGGCCGAGCTGTGGGGCCGCGTCGATCCGGTAATGGACGAGGTTCTTCTGCTTGCCGTACTGCACCGAGGCGAGCGCGCCGTCGAGGGGTTTGTCGCTCGGGGGCGCGACCGAGAGGTCCACCGCGTCTTTCAAGGAAATCCACGCAGGCGTCTTTTTCGGCGAATCACCGATGAAGAGCGCCTCGCCGGCGATCATCGGGGTCACCGTGACCCCGGCGGGCAATTCCTCGGTGCCCATGGCGGAGAGGTCGAGGTGATGGCGGCCTTCTCGATATTGCGTGGGAAAACGGAGCGTGTACTCGATCGTCTTGTCCTCGCCGGGCGGGCAGGGGAAGACCTGCAAGGCGAGCAGGTTCTGGTTTCGCCACGAGAGCAAGGCCGGATCTTTCGGGTAATACCCGCCGACGCCCGTGAGCTCCTTGTAGCGCGCCGCCGCTTTCTCTGCTTCGAGCAGCTCGCCGTCGAACCAGTGTGGTTTGCCGTCGAGCGCGCCCAGCGTGCGTAGACCCACGGCCACGGCCCCCTCCGGCAGGTCGATGTAAAAGGTCGCCTGATCGTGCCGCGGGCCTCCATTGTGCACCGTGCGGCGGACGACCATGTCGGCATATCCATGCCCGATGCGGAGGTCGACGACGTGGGACTTCTCCACGAGTTTTTCCGAGCGGAGCCCACGCACGTCGTCCGCCAAAGCAGGGCTCGCCGAAAGAAGAAGAGAGGCCAGGAGCGCGGCCGCGCGTGCATACGAAGAGAAGGGGGTCCGCATGGTGGTGGGGGCTCGACAGCAAATCGGCAGGATCGTTCCCGATTTTTATGAATTCTTCACCGAGCGGATCCTTCCCGCCCCGGCGTTCGTGTGGCTTGCCGGGCGGGGGCGACCGGCGTATCGAAGCGGCCGATGTCTCCTCCCGAGTCGAGGCGCGTGGTCATGCTCGCGCTCGTCGTGTTGACCGTGGTCGCGCTCTTCGTGGTCACGTTCCGGCTTCGGCTCGACCCGAACGTATCGTCGCTCCTGCCGGACCAGGGCGAGGCCGCGGCGCTCCGGCGGTACGTGCGGGGCTTCGGCGGCGGCGACCTCGCCGTGGTGCTCGTCGAAGGGCCGGATCGCGAAACAAACGCCCAGGTCGCTTTCGAGATCGCGGACGCGCTCGCCGAGCGTCCGAGCGTCGCGCGGGCATCCCATCGCGTGGACACCTCGCGCGCGCTGGACCCGATGCTGGCCTTCCGACACGCCGATCCACGCGCCATGGAGAGGCTCCGCGACGCGCTCACGCCCGAGGGAATGCGCGCGCGGCTCGCCGAGAGCCGGGCCATGTTGCTCGCGCCGGGAAGTGGCGCCGTGGCCGAGATCCTCGCCGACGATCCGCTCCGGCTCGCGCAGCTCGTCTACGAGGGCGCGGACATTGGTACCGGCGTGCGGACGCAGCCGGACGGGGCGTTCGCCACGGACGACGGCAAGGCGCACCTCGTGCTCGCCGAGCCGCGTGGGCAAGCGTTGCGTGGCGAGGATGCGCGCAGGTTCGTCGACGATGCGGAGGCGGTCCTCGCGCCACACAGGAAAATGCACCCCGAGATGCGGCTCGGCCTCACGGGCGGGCATGCGATCGCGGCGGCCACCGAGACCATGCTCACGCGGGATCTCTCGATTTCGAGCACGCTCGCCATGGCAGCCGCGTCGCTCGTCTTCGCCTTGATCTTCCGGCGCGTGCGGGCGCTCGTCGCCGTGATGCCGCCTCTCCTCCTCGGCACGATATGGACCGCGGCCGTCGCAGCCGCCTTGCCGAGGGGTTTGTCGGCGATCGCGGTCGCGTTCATGTCGGTCGTCGTGGGCGTGGGGGTCGACACGGGCGTGCACGTGTACGCGGCGCTGCTCGAAGCGCGGCGCGCAGGGCTCGAGCCCCGTGAGGCGGCGCGCGTGGCGCGGAGGAAAACGGCGCGCAGCGTGCTTTTTGCGGCCGGGACCGCGGCGGCGGCGTTTGGCGCGCTCGCCCTGTCGAGCATCGAGGCCATGCAGCAGCTCGGCCTGCTTTGCGCGGCGGGTGAGCTCTTGACGGCGGCGGCGATCGTGCTCGTGACGCCCGAGATCGGCGCGCTCCTCGAACGAAATCCCCCGCCTCCGCCCGCGCCCGTGCGCTGGACGGACGGCGTCGCGTGGTTGACGGGCACGCGCAGGCGCGCGGCGATCATGGCCCTCCTCGCGCTCGTGCCGGTCGCGGCCGTTTTCCTGGGCGCGGGGCCGGGTTTGTCCGAGGCGATCGTGGCCGTACGGCCGAAGGAGCTCGAGCCGCTGAAGGTGCAGCAAGCGGTGTTCGACGCGTTCGGGGGCAAACGAGGGCAATGGGTCGTGCTCGTCGCCGATCGGGATCTCGAACACGCGCGGGCGCGGGGGGATCGGATCGCCGAGGCGCTCTCCGCGATGAAGGACGACGTCGAGGCGGTGGACGCGTTGACGGCGCTCGCGCCGGCGATCGAGACGCAGGAGGCGCGTTTGGCCGCGCGGGACGCGCTTGGTCTTCCGGCGAAGGCCGACGAGCTGGAGAAGGCGCTCGTGGAGACGGGGTTTGCCCCGGCGCGTTTTTCGGGCGTGCTCGAGGCGATGCGTACGCCTTCGCGTGAGCTTTTGCGGCTCGACGATCTACGCAAGGGCGCGGCGTCGATCCTCCTCTCGCGGTACGTGGGTCTGGACGAGGGAGATCATCTCGTGGCGCTTTACGTGCGGCCGCGGGACGTGCCGGGCGCGACGTCGCGCGTCGAGGAAACCCTCCGCCGCGCCGATCCCGAGGCGAACCTCACGGGATACGCGCGCCTCGAAGCCGTGCTTCGACAGAGCCTCGCGAACGACCTTCCGAAGATCGGGGGCGTCGCCGCGCTGCTCGTGGTGGCCGCGCTCGCGATGTCGCTCCGGCGCGTGCGGGACGTGGTGATCGCGGCGCTCGTCGTGCTCTGCGAGATCGCGGCCGTGCTTTTGCTCGTGCGGATCTTCGGGATCCCGCTGCATGCCTACGACGCGCTCGTCTTGCCCGTGCTGCTCGGCATCACCGTCGACGAGGGCATGTTCCTGCTTTACCGCGCGAGGGAGGCGGAGGGGGGGCTCGGGGGCACAGGCCAGCGATCCGAGCTGGCCGGAGCCCCCGACGTCGAAAGCGACGTGGTTCGCGAAACCCTGCGTTTCGAGGGCCCGCCCATCGCGGCCACGGCGCTCACCACGGCGACGGGCTTCGCGGCGCTCGCGTTTTGCCGCTTCGACGGCCTGCGTGATCTTGGCCTCGTCGGCGCGCTCGGCAGCGTGGCGGGGCTCGTGGTCGCGCTCGTCGTCGTGCCCGCGGGGCTTCGGCTTTCGGGCGCCCTGCCATCGCGGCGGTAAGCCGGCCTCGACGTAGAGGCGCGAAAAGTTGCTTTCTTCGAATGCGAGCGCTGCCCCGCCGTCTAGCCTTCCATGCTTCGAACACGACTTCTTTCCTGTCTCTTTCTCACCCTTCCTCTCGCCGCCCTCGCTTGTGGCGGCGGTACCAACAACACGAGCAGCGATAACGGCAATGGCGGCGAAGGCGGCGAAGGCGGCGCTGGCGGCGCGGGCGGAAGCGGGGGTACCGGGATGGGCGGACAGGACCCCGGCGTCCCGTCCGGCGCCGTCGATCCTTCCTTCGCGGCCCCCTCGTTCTCGTTCTACCCCACTCAGATCGCCGAGAAAAAGGGCCAGCTCCTCTTCGGGCACGAATACATCTACAATACGAACGAACTCGGCACCGATGGCGTCCTCGGCAATGTCTTTTTGCTCCGCGAGGTGGGCGCGTTCGGCGCTTTTCATCCTTACCTCGCGGCGGAGCCGATCAGCGCCTGCACGTTCGATGGAGCCTTCGCGCTGGGGACCTGCGTGGCGCTGCCCGAGAGCGAAAAGCGCTTCCTGAAGGCCATCCTGCCGCGCGCGAGCGGCGGCGCGACGCTGGTGCTCGAGAACCAAAATGTAGATGTCTCGATGTACCGCGTCGAGCTCGCGCGCCTCGGCGCGGACGGGAGCTTCGATACGAGCTTCGGCGCCGCTGGGTATCTCACGGTGATGACGGGCGTCGCCGAGATCCTCGAGCCGGTGACCGCAATCAAACTGCCCGACGGGCGCATCGTCGTGTCCGCGACGGGCCCCGTGTATGCCCCGCGCCTCCTCGTCCTCGCCGACGACGGGGCGATCGACCCGACCTTCGGCACGGGCGGCATCGACGCGACCTCCGGGAGCGGCCAGCTCGCGGCCCACCCGGATGGAGGCTTCGTGCTCGCGAGCTCCTACAATGGCAACTACTCGGTCTCCCGGTACAAGGCCGATCGCACGCTCGACACGAGCTTCGGTACGGGCGGCCGGGTGGACGCCGAGCTGCTCACCCAGTCGAACTTCGACGACGACTACACGACCCGTTCGGTCTTCGTGGCGAAGAGCGGCGCGATCTACCTCGGCGCCGAGCGCAAGTACAACGAGGTCGACAGCGGCATCGTGATGAAGCTCGACAGCAGCGGCAAGCTCGTGCCGAGCTTTGGCGAGGGCGGGATCGCCCGCCAGTTCGGCGTCGAGGGGACCGCGGGGTCGGTCTACGCGATCACCGAAGACGAGGCCGGAAAGATCCTCGTGAGCCTCGCGATCGTCCCCCCCGGCGGCAACTTCGCGACCAGCGCCAAGATCGTCCGCCTGATTCCCTGACCTGCCACGCGCGCTTCCGCTCTCGCCCTGCCGCCTCCGCGCAGGTGAGGTCTTCTCACGCCGCCGCGGGGGCGGTATCCATGTCCTCTTCCCGAGGAAAGAGGCATGTCGAACCCCTCCAAGCTCATCACGGATCGCGTCTCCATCAGCCGCACCGTGCTCGTGTCCATGAACGAGCACATGCCCGAGGTCGCCAAGGGGCTCGAGCTCGCGCTTTTCCCGGAGGGCGCGCCCCGCGAACTCACGACGGCCGGCTTCCTGCACGCGCTCCGTGATCTCCTCGCGCGTTCCACCGAGTCGATGTCCGCGGCCGACCTCGCCCACTCGCGCGAGCTCGCCGACGACGACGCCCCGCGCGCGCTTTGCGACGAGCGCTCCGAGACCTTGAGGGCCCTGCTCCTTTCGCTTCGCACCACGCTCGCGAGCACCTACGGCGCGACCGTCGCCGCGGCGTACGGCATCCCGCTCCAGATCCCCGAGGAGCCCGATGCGCTCCTGCGTGTCGCCGGTACGGTCGAGCGCCTCTTGCGCGAGCGACCCCTCGTCGAGCCGCCGAAGATCAAGAGCCTCGCCATCGCCACGCTCGCCGTCTCCGAGGACCTCGGGCTCGCCATCGCGGAGTTCCGGCGCTCGCTCGCCGACGTCAACCGCGAGAAACGCGAGGCCATCCTCTCGCAGAGCACGAAGAACCTCGCGATGGCGCGGTGGCTCGTCGACTACCAGGGCGTGACCGAGACGATCTGTGGCCTTTATGCGGTCGCGGGACACCCCGCGCTCGCCGAGAACATCCGGCCGACGGCGCGCCGCCTCTCGGGTTTGCCCGAGGAGGAAGACGCCGCGCCCTCGACCGAACGATCACGCTGATCCGAAAGTAGCCACGGGCCACCCGGTCGCATATCCTCCTCCCGTGGCCGCGCTGCCGCCAAACACCGAGAGGACGCGCCCGCTCGAGCCTGGGGGCTCGGCGCGCAGAGGCCTCTCGCGCGTGGCGCTCGTCCTTTCGATCGGCCTCGGCTCGGTTGTCCCGAAAAACGCAGACGCCCAGCCAAAAAAGCCGCCGGCTCCCCCCGCATCGGCCGGGACGAACCCCGCCGGGACGAACCCGGCCCCGACGAACCCGCCTCGCCCGCGCACCGCGGTCGCTCGCGTGGCCGAGTCCCTCGCCGCGGACCTCGGCCTCGCGCCTGCCCGCGTGCTCGTCCTTGCGGCGCCCGTCGTCTCCGATGCCGAAGCGCCTCGCGCGACCGAGCTTGCCTCGCGGATCACCTCGCTCCTCGCTGGTCGTCTCGGCGCGGGCAGCGCCTCGCTCTCCACGCCCCTCGCGCTCGCCGATGCGCGCGTCGCGGCGCGCGGCGAGCGATCGTTCGTGTTTCTCCTGGTCGAGATCCGAAGCGGAAAGCTCCGCGTCACGGCCGACGTTTTTCCCGTCCCGCGCTCTGTATGGGCGCGCATTCGTGATCCCGAGCCCGGCCCGCTCGCGCACGCCTTCGCCGAGGCCCCGATCGACGCCGAGATCCGCGGCTTCCTCGCGCCCGTGCCGCTCGCGAAGGTCGACGTCACGCGTGGCCAGAACTTCGAGTCCGACGTCGTGGCGCTCGCGTGTGGGGACCTCGACGGCGACGGCGCGCTCGAGATCCTGAGCACGAGCCGCCGCCGCGTGACGACGCTGCGGCTGCGTGAAGGCAAGGTTTTACCGCTGCGATCGCGGTCCTGGGCAGACCTCTCGCCCATGCATCCGTCGCCCCTGCGCGAGCCGATCGGCCTCGCGGCCCTCGCCGAGCGCGTCGATGCCGCGGGCGCTGTCTCGATGTTTGCTGACGTTGGCGTGACGGATCGAGCGAAGGCCCTGCGCCTCGACGCCGCGCTCGAGGTCGTCGCGCCGCTCGCGGGTTTGCCCGTCTCCGCGGGTGAAACGAGCGGCTGCGCGCGGGCCCTTTCGGGGTGGCTCACGGGCCCGCTCGTGCCTTGTTTGCCGGGGGAACCGGCGCTCGCTCCGGCGGCCCTCGGCAGCTTCGACGTGCTCGCCGCGGCCTCGCTCGTGACGCCGCGGGGCGAACGTTTCACCGTGCTCGCTGCGCGTCATGATCGCGGCGCGCTCGAGCTGCGCGATGATGCGGGGCGCGTCGAATCGATCGCCGGCGCGGGCGCGCAGCTCGCGGTGGGTGACCTCGATCAGGATGGCCAGCCGGAGATCTTGAGTAGCCTCGACGTCGCGAGCGCCTTCGAGGACGCGGTCGTCGTGCGCACGTGGGCGCGCGGGGCGGCGGGAGAGGCCGGGCGACCTCGTGAGATCATGCGCCTCCCGGCCGCGGCGGGCGTACGTGCGCTCGCGGTTTGTCCCCCCGATGGCCCGGGGCGCGCGCCGTTCGTGGTCGCGACGGCCGACGAAATATGGGTGGTGCGATGAGCGACGGAATGTTCAGCAAGGACAATCGTTTGTCCCGGCGCACGTTCCTCGGCGCCTCCCTCGCGAGCGCGTGTACCCTGGGGACCACGGACTCCCACGCGCTCGGCCGTACGCCCCTCGGCGGCCGTTTCTCGCTCCACGTGCCGTGGCCGACGCGTTCGATCGATCCCCACGACCTGCGGGACCCGGCCGCGGCCCTCTTCGGCGCGGCGATCGCCGAACCCCTTTACGCCCTCGACCCCGCCGGCCACCCGGTCCCGACGCTCGCCCAAGCCTTGCCCTCGAAGGAGGCGCTCGGCACGGTGGTGCGTCTTCGCGAGGGGGTCCGCACGGCGCGCAAGGAGACGCTTGATGCGCGGGACGTGATCTTCTCGATCGAGCGTGCGCGTGGCCGCGGCGCGACGGCGTTGCTCGCGGAGGTCCCGAAAGGCACGCCTTCCCCGAAGGATCCGCTCGCCGTCGTTTTCGGCGCGGCCGATCCGCACAAGCTCGCGCGTGCGCTCGCCTCGCCGCTCGTCTCGGTGGTGCCGCAAAAGTTCGATCCGGGTTCGCCGGACGGGACGGGCCCTTTTCGCGCCGAATGCAGCGATCGTGGAATGGTCCTTTCGAAAAATCCATTCGCGTCGAGGGGGGCGGCCTTCCTCGACGGAATCGAGGTCACGCGCGCGGACGACCTCGCGACCTCATTGCGACGTTTCGAGGCGGAGCGAGACGACGTGGGCTGGCTCGGGCTCGGGCTGCATGGCGAACGAAAAGGCGCCGTGCGATTTGATCTCGGCCGTGCCGCGTGGGTCGTCTTGCAGATCGGAGCCCAGGCGGGCAGCTTTGGATTGCCTTCGGTCGCGCAGCGCCTCGTGGACGCGGTCCCGCCCGAGCGATTGTCGCACCTCGGTCTCGGCCCTTTGCCCCCGGCGAGCGGAGATCCGGGCTGGGGCGGGCCACCTGCGGAGCTCTTCGTGGACGAGGCGTCCGCGCATCTCGTCGAGGTCGCGCGGACGCTCGCGCCGATCTTGTCGAGGCCGGGCCATGAGGTGACGGTCCAGGCGATCGCCCGCGCGGAGCTTGGCCGGCGGCGCGTGAAGGGGCAGGTGATGCTTTCGGTCGATATCGTACGGTCGGCGCTGCCGGGCCCGCTCGGCGCATTGATTTCGCTGGCCACGGCGGACGACCCGGCGCGGGCCCGTGAGCTTTCGACGAAACCACCCAAACTCGCGCCGAACGCGACGGCGCGGGCGCTCACGCATAGCCTGCGGGTGGGCGTGCTCGGGGAGCTTCGGGTGGCGGGTGGATTGATGCCAGAACTCGTGCTGGCGCGGGGCGGGGATGGATGGGACCTGGGGGCGAGTTTTCGCAGGCGGGGGAAATGAGCGGCGTCGATGTCCTCATCTTGACGGCGGTGCAAGACGAGCTCGAGGCCGTGCTCGTTCTGGGAGAGAATGGGCGCGAGGGGTGGAACGAGAAGCGTGATTCGAGCGATTTCCGCTACTTCCAGCGCTCCTTTTCGAGCAAGCAGGGCGGGACCCTCGAGGTCGCGGCCGCGTGGATCGGCGAGATGGGCAAGGCGTCCGCGGCGATGCGCGGCGGTCAGCTCGTCATGGAGCTCGACCCGTCGTGCCTCGCCATGTGTGGGGTTTGCGCGGGGTACCGAGAAAAGACGCGTCTAGGCGATGTGATCGTCGCCGATCAGCTCTGGCCCTACGACGAAGGCAAGCAGGTCGCCCATCCTTCCGGCGTGGTCGAGTTTTCCCACGCGCTGAAGACGTTCGATCTGCCGCCTGCCTGGAAGATGGATGCCTCGTTCCTGGCGCGTGAAGTCGATCTTTCGGCGCTCTCGCGCGAGCGGCCTCCGACGAAGGAAGCGCAGCGGCGCTGGCTCCTGCATTCTCTCCATGCCCACGAGACCGAGGGCAAACTCCCGCCGATGACCCACCCGGACCGCGCCCGCGCTTGCCCTGGGCTTTCGGTGCTTCGCAGGGAAGCCGAGGACAAAGGGTTCATCGTTCGGAAGGGCGCGACGCTCTCGTTGACGGATGCGGGGCGGGACAAGGTCTTCGAGGACCAGATCGATCATCCGGATGGTTTGCCCCCGGAGCCGGAAATGCGCGTGCACGTCGGCGCCCTCGCGACGGGATCCGCCGTCGTCGAGGATCCGGGGATCTTCGAGCGACTGCGCAAAATCGTGCGGACCACGATCGGGCTCGAGATGGAAGGGGCGGCGATCGGGGAACTCGCGAGGCGGTTCGAGACGAAATCGATCGTCGTGAAGGCGGTGCAGGACTTCGCGGACGGCGACAAGGACGATTCGTTCCGTCGGTTTGCGTGCCGGTCGTCGGCCGCGTTCTTGATTGCGTTCCTGGTAAAACATTTCGAGCCCGAAAGGACAACGGTCGCTCGCAAGGAGCTCGTCGAGCGGCGCGAGCGACATCCAGCGTTGGAGGAGGAGCGAGAGGATCCCTTCCTCGGTCACGTCGAGCGGATCGCGGCGCTCCGTCATCCTGGGGCGAGGATCCGGAGGCATCCGGCGAGCGAGCCGTTTGCCGGGGTCCTGGAGGTCGAGGTCGACGCAGGAGGGTTCTTTGATGTTCGTATCGTCGCCGCGCTCGATCGGCCGATGACGCACGAGCTCGCCCTGCGTTTTTCCACGGAGGTCGAGGGGCCGTTCCGTGAGCGTTACCCGCTCCTGCGCTCGACGCTCGTGCACCAGGGCGAACCCGCGCCGCGAGAGCTCCGCGAACACGCATTCCGCCGCGGCGTCTTGCTCGAGACCTTCCGTGCGTATCAAGGCCTCTTTGATCTGGCGGGGTATCTGGAATGGCAAACGGCGGAGCTCGAACGGAAGGACGATAAAAGCCTCGCGTACGCGCATGATCTTTACGTCGAACAATCCGCCAAGATCGAGCTCGCGGGGAGCCTCGAACGAACGCGGACCGAGGACGTGCTCCGTTCCCTCTCCGATCTGCTCGCGACGCCGGGCCAGCGGCGCTTCGTGCTCGTGCTCGGCGAGTTCGGCGCCGGCAAGACGTTCCTTTTGCGTGAGCTCTGCCGGCGTATGGCGAGGGAGAAACACCCGGTCTGGCCCGTGCTGGTCGAGATGAGCAAGCTCGAGAAGCAGCACGATCTGGCGGAGCTGCTCGGCGCGCATTTCGCGCGGGCCGACGTGCCTGGGTACAATCTCCGGGCGTTCCAGTACATGCTCGAGGAGGGCCGCATCGCGCTCTTTTTCGACGGCTTCGACGAGCTCGCCGATCGGGTGACGTACGACAGCGCGACGGCGCATTTCGAGACGGTCCTCTCGGCGGCGCAGGGCCAGGCGAAGGTCGTGCTCTCCAGCCGGCGGCAGCACTTCTTGACGGACGGGGACGCGGACACGGCGATCCGGCGTGGTTTTGCGAAGAAGGCCGAGGGCGTCACCGGGGCGGGATATCGGCTCGTGTTGATCGAGCCCTTCGGCGAGGACCGGATCCGGAAGTATCTGCGAAACGTGCTCCAGGACGAGGCGGCGGCGGAGGATCGATACCGGCTGATCGACGAGGTGAAAGACCTGCTTGGTCTCTCGTACAATCCGCGCATGCTGGCGTTCATCGCCAAGATCCCGGAGCGCGATCTACGAGAGGCGAAGAAGGAGCGGGGAGAGATCACGGCGGCGGGGCTTTACGATCTCCTCGTGAGGAACTGGCTCGATTTCGAGCACCAGCGGTCGCGGCGGCGGGGGTCGTCGAGGGGCATTGCACGGGGGGCGCTGGACAAGGGGATCGCGGCGCTTGGCGTATCGATGTGGCATGCGCGCCAGAAGACGGTCGGGGTGGACGAGATCCGGCACGTCCTCGTGCAAGCGCTCGCGTCGCTCGGGGAGCCGGCGCTCGATCCCGATGTCCTCGCGCACCTGTTTGCCTCGGGGTCGCTGCTCGTTCGGGACGCGGAGGGATGTTTTTCTTTCGTGCATCAATCGGTGCACGAGTGGCTCGTGGCGCGGGCGGCGGCGGAGGAGGTCAAGTCGAGCGGGGACTCGACGGCGCTGGCAGCGGATGAGATGGGCCCGTTGATGGCAGACTTTTTCTCGGCGCTTGCCGGCGTGGAGGAAGCCGAGGCATGGGCGCGGACGCGCTTGGGTGGTTCCGGGGGCGGGGTGCTTGCCAAGAATGCGGCGATGGTGATGTGGCGTCTGGGCAAGGCCTGGTCGGTCGCCGTGAATCTCGAGGGGCAGGATCTGCGGGGGAGGGATTTTTCCGGCGTCGATTGGCGTGATGCGAACTTGCGGGGCGTGAATCTCGAAGGGGCGACGCTGGTCGGGGCCGATCTCTCGGGGGCGGACCTCGAAGGGGCGAGGCTCGTCCGGGCGAACTTGACGGGGGTGAAGCTCGTCGGGGCGCGGCTCGGGGCGGCGAATCTGCGGTTTGCGCGGCTCGTGCGGGCGGCGCTCGCGGGAAGCGTTGGGCTCGAGCAGGCGGGGTTCCAGGCGACGAACCTGGCGGGAGCGTCGGGGGCCGCGGAGACGATCGGGGTGACCTCGGTGGAGTTTGGCGGGGCACCACCCGTCTTGCGCGAGGCCGCGCCGATGTGTGCTGCGTCCGCCTCGCTTTATCACAGCGTGGCCTACGATCCTACCGGGGACCTCCTCGCGGCGGGGTATGAGGACGGGACCGTGCAGGTATTTGATGCAGGGACAGGAGAGCCGTTGCGGGTCTTTCGCGGGCACACGAATTCGGTATCGAGCGTCGCGTGGAGCCCCGATGGGCAGAACCTCGCGTCCGGCTCGTATGACAGGACCGTTCGTCTCTGGGACGTGACGGCGTGCCGCTCTTCACGCGTCCTCGAAGGGCATACGAACAGGGTGTTCAGCGTCGCGTGG
>JANMGF010000021.1:0-15640 GCA_031374535.1 Polyangium sp. (in: bacteria) | reverse complement strand
CTCGGTGGAGGCGTTCATCGCGCAAACGGAGCCGGGGACGCTGGCGCCGGACAGACGCCTGTATGCGGGTATCGGCATGTCTGTCCAGAACTCGGGCGCCGTCGCGTTCGTCAACGGGTACGACGGGAAGGTGCAGCAGCTCGGGATGAGCTTGCTGGAGATGGCCGTGCGTTGTCCTGGTGTGGATCCGAATACCACGGAAGAGCTCGTGGGCGTGGCGGTCTCGCGGGATCGAAAGAACTTCGATCGCGCGGTGGTGGTCACGCGGCTGCAAGTGGAGTTCTTGACGGCGGGCTATATGAAGGTCGGCCCAGGCCTCGGAGGATGGGAAGGGGCGGTGATGGACAAAGGGCTCGTCAACGAACAAAAGGTGACCGGCTTTGTCGGCGTCGCCGGTGCGCCTTATGGCCCCGGTGTGGCGCTCTTGCCTGTCTCGACCGTGGGCGGGCCTATCTACGAGTCGCGCTTCGAGATCCGGAACATCGGCGGGAATTGGTGGATCGCTCATAACAAGAACTGGCTCGGCTACTACCCCCGAGAAGCGTTTGATCTGCTGCCATTCAGCGCTTGCCAGGTTGACTGGTACGGCGAGGTTTACGATTACCGTACGGATCAATGGGACGCGACCGACATGGGCAGCGGGCACTTCGCTGCGGACGGTCTGGGAAACGCGGCGCACTTTCGGCTGCCGCAATATCTGGATTCCTTCGCGGTGCCGCAGTGGCCGGACGGTGCCGGCCCTGCGTCTCCGAATGACCCGCAGTGTTACACGAGCTCGGGGCTCTTGAACGAGAGCGCAACGTTGGGCCCGCGCTTCGAGCGGATCATGTACTTGGGGGGACCCGGTGGCGCCTCGCCCGGGTGCAAATAGGGGCGTGGCCGTGATAACGCTACCGTATTTCACACGAATGGCCGCGATCGTTCTCAACGCTTGCGGCCTACTTTTGCTCGTCCATGGTTGCAGCGGAGCCCAGCCGGTCGTGGCGCCCGAGGCGCAGCGACGACTGGCCAGGTGTCATGACCCTGTCGACCTCGAAATCCTCGCGGCCGAAGGCGGTGGATGCAAGGTCGTCGGAGCGCGCTGCGTGAGCGACGGTGATTGTCCGGGAGGGTTTTGCGATCGTGGGATCTGCGCGAACCCGACGCCTGGAGACTTGTATGGCATGGCATGTAGGCAACAAGAACGCCATGCGGCCCACGAGGGATACGGGTGTCAAGGATACCTGTGCTTGGCTGGGCTTTGTCGTTCTTGTCAATCGGACGCCGAGTGTCAAAAATGGGCAGGTCCTGGAATGACGTGCATGCAGTTCGGGAACTGGCCAGGCAAACAATGCGCGGCGATCCATCCCGTCGATGTTTGCCCGAATGGAAACCCCGCTCCGCCGGACGCGTGGTACGATCCCACATCCGGGATGTCATCGCGTGGACCGACCCTCGACCACGACGCGGGCCCCGCTCGTCATCGATAACACGCCTCCCCCGAGCCGTGGGAACAGGGCGCTCCGTCGAGCCTGCGCTACGAGGACGACCTTGCGCCGTTCAAGGCATGCACCGATATCATCGTCAATGGCACGGCATACGTGCCGGGCGGCCAGCGCGCAGCCGCGCCCCCCGCGTCCGTCCCTGCCCCTGCGCCCGCCGTTGCTCCCGCCATGGCGTCCGCGCCGCTCCCGCTCGACGTCTTCCCCCTCGAACGGTATGCCCGGCTCAACGCCGCCCTGGCGCTCGACCCCGCGGCGGAGCCGAGCATCCTCGAACAGCATCACCTCGACCCTGCGACATGGCGCGCGCTACGCCACCACTGGCAAGGCGCGCTCCGGGCCGCGCTGCGCGCTGGCGATCCCGCCCCGCTCCGGGACTACGACGACGCCTTTGTCGGGGAACTGGAGCGCGTTCGCGGAGCCATCTCGCCGGAGCAACACGCGAGCCTGACGCGCGCGAGCGAGCGGGGCGCGCGGGCCGAAGGGCTTGCCACGCTTGGTTTGCCTGTCGCCGCCATCCTGCCTGTCGAGCGCGTGATGCTTCGACGATCTGCACGCGCCTGATCCCGGGGGTTCGTCGCGGGAGTCGGTGGTCTTGACATCAGCGTTTGTCCGCAGTACGAGGCGCCCCGAAAGCTGACGCGGCGTCGCGGCGTTGGTCTCCCACAAAGACAGGGCGGCGCCGCGCCGGCTTTCGCTTTCTATTGTGCGGCGCGGGCGGGTTGCCAGCGTCGCCCGCTGGCCCGATACGTGGGTACGGGCACTTGTTCCTCAGAAATCGACCTCCTTGGAGACTCGCTGCGTTACGTTTTCCTCGCTTGGGCGAACACAGAGGCTGATGGCGCCAGACAAGAAAGCCCCCACCGCGGATCTTTGGACGGAGCTCGCGGAGCTTCGGCCTGTCGTCGCGCGTTTCCTCGCGAGCACGCGCATCCAGCAAGCCGCCGGCAAGGCAGGGCTCGACGACGAGACGCAGGACGTGATGGTCGAGGGGTACGAGAGCCTCTCGGGGTACCGGCCTGAGTGCGGAACCCTGGTGAACTGGCTGCTCGGCATCGCGACCAACATCCGCCTCCGATGGCGAAGAGCATGCCGAAAGCGCGAGGAGCGGTTTCCTCCCACCGAGAACAACGATGAACGCCCCGCGTCGCAGCCTTCACCCGAGCGCGCGGCGATTCTATCGGATGCTTGCGACCGCGTCGGGGAGGCCCTCAAGACGATGCCTGCGGAACAGCGGGCGGTGTTTGGCCTGATTGTATTTCAGGGCCTTTCGCATGCGGAGGTAGCCAAAGAACTCGGCATCTCCGAGGAAGCCTCCCGCATGAAATTCATGCGGGCGCGCGCGTACATTCGAGAGCGCGTCGACGAGGTGCACAGCGTCGCGCTGTTTATCCTGTGCGGGCGGGACCGGCGCGTGATGTTCCGGTCGAGGTGGAAGGGGCGATTGGAGTTCATCTACCGCGCCGGCCACGTGTGGAGCGCGCTCATGGCTGCGGCGCTCCTCGGGTCCGTCCACGCGGCCGCGCCCCAGGATGTTGTCGCGTCCGCGCGTGCAGCGTTCGGTCGTCACGCATTTCTTGTTCGCGGCGCGGAGTCGCCAGTCTCCGAACGCCCCGCGCTGCCGAACGAAAGAGAAGTCCCGACAATGCGCGACCCGCCCATGTATCGCGCGGCGCCCCCGCCGAAAGTCGAAATTCACCCGAGCCGCCTCATCATCAAGTGGCGGAAGAGCCGCCCCTGAGACGACGATGGGATACTGGCTTTACTACCTCGGCTTCATGGCGCTGACGTTCGCCTTGCATCGACCTTGGGTGATGGTCGGCGTGCTCGTCTTCATCGTGCTCCGTCCCTTCATTCCAGACCCCATCGTGCTCGCGCGAACGTGGGGGAAGATTCGCGCGCTCGACGCGCAAATCGCGGCAAACCCCGCGAACGTCACCGCGCGCCGTGATCTCGCGATCATCTGGCTCGAACGGCTGCGCCCCGGCCGCGCGCTCGAGCTGCTCGACGAGGCCCGTCGTCGCGCGGCGGACGACGCGGAGTTGCTCTACCTGACGGGGCTCGCGCGGATGCGCTGCGGGGATCCAGAGGGCGCGCTCGAGCCGCTGGTCCGCGCCGTCGAACTCGAGCCGCGCCTGCGTTATGGCGATCCGTACCTCGCGGCGGCGGAGGCGCTCCTGATGCTCGGACGGCTGGAGGAAGCGGAGGACGCGCTCGAACGGTTCACGCGGACGAACAGCTCGTCCATCCAGGGACACGTGCTCCTCTCGGATGTGCGGCGAAAGCTCGGCAACGCCGAGGGCGCGAAGGCGTCGATCCGAGAAGCGCTCGATACGTGGAAGACGTTGCCAAACTATCGGCGACGTAGCGAAGTTCGGTGGTGGGTGACGGCGTGGGTCAGGCAGGTGATTGGATGAGGTGACGGAACGCGCTTGCGGAGTTTGTCCTGTTACCATAAGGTCGCCATAGCATGGTGAATCGCGGTGCATGGCTCGTCTTGTTCATGTTGCTTGCTCCCACACGAGCGCGAGCAGACGAGGACACGAAGCCGGCCCCACTCCCCTCGAACCCATCGGCGCTTCAGCAGGCGACGCAGAAGGCGCGCTTCAAGGCGCTCGTGGCGAAAGCCGAACGCGAGCGGAGGGCCGGGCGGCTCGCCGAAGCGGCGACGGCGTACGCCGAGGCGTTCGAACTCGAGCAGGACCCGCTCGTCGCAGGTCGGCTCGGCGTGTTGCTCGTCGAGTTCGGCAACCCCACCGAAGCGGCGGATTTGCTGCTCGATGCGATCGAGCGCGCGACGAACGCGCCGGCCGCGGAGCGAGAGAAGTTCCTGAAGGCGTACGACACCGCGCGGGCGCGGGTCTGCCGCGTCGAGGTGACGGTCTCCGAGGCGCACGCGGAGATCGCGCTCGATGGGGTCGTGAAGCAGACCGACGGGATCACGGGATTCACGATGTTCCTGCCGCCGGGGGAGCACGAGCTCCGCGCGAAGCTGAAGGGGTTCGAGGACGGGGTCTCTTCCTTCACGGCGTCGAAGGGTGGAACGTTGCGCGTGGAGCTTTCGCTCCTGCCGGTGCACACGCTTGTGCCCATCGAGCCGGCTCCGTCGATAAGCCCCCCGAGCTCGCCGGGCCTGGCCATGCCCGACAGCACGGCCGCGGCGACGACGGCCCCCGTGAGCTTGGCAGCACCGACAAGGCCGGCCCCGAGCTTGCCGCTCACTCCCCCGCGTCGATGGACACCGGCCTTCGGGGCGACGATGCTTTACGGTGCGGTCTCCCCGTTGCCAGCGTTCGGCCTCGTCGCGTCATCGGAATGGCCGTTGCGTGAGGTCTTTTCGTGGCGGATTGATCTACGTGGCGCGCTGTCATCCCGTGGCATCGAAGGTGCTGCCATTCGTGGCGCGCTCGTCGGCGCCTGGCCGGGCCTTTGCGGCACCGTACGCGGTTTTTCTGGCTGCCTGCTCGCGAGTGCTGGCGCCCTCAACAGATCCGTGCGCAACCCGGATTTGTCGCAGTGGCTCCCCTTCGTTGGGTTTGGCGCCGGTGGGGCGGCGGCGCTCTCCCTTGGACCTGTTGATCTGCGGGTATCGCTTGATGCCGTGGTGCTAGTCAGCAGCTACTCGCTCAAGCTCGGGGGCATAGACGGCGAAGCGCAGTTATGGGGCAGTCACCCATTACTGGCTGGCCTCAGCGTAGCGGCGGCCGTGCGTTGACTCAGGTTCGTCGTGGGAGTACCGTGCCCCGTATGCATCTCAAGCGTTCTTTCTTGATAGTACTCGGCGTTCTGCTCGGGGGAGTGGCCGCCCTGTCCGTCGAGGGATGCGGCGATGACCCCACGGTGTTTCCATGCAACCCAGTGACGCTGCCGTGCCCTGATCCCTACATCTGTACGGATAACGGTAGCTGCGTCCCGCCCGGGTGGGACGCAGGCACGGACGCCGCGATCGATGGAACCTCCTCGGCCATCGGCTGCACAGGCCCATGCATCCCGCGAGGCCCTGACGGATGGGGCGAGCCGCGCGCCGTGTGGATCGGCGACTCCGGCAAGGCCCCTACGTTCTGCCCCGCCGACATGGACATGGGTCTCCGGACGCGTGCCTTTGCCGATCTGGAGTGGAAGTACGGGACGTGCGAGCCCTGTGGTTGCAAGACGCCGTCGGGCACTTGCACGACGCTTCCGGAGTCCATCGAGGTCCGCGCCGCCGTGTGTGATCAGCAGGGGACGGCGCTCCCCTTCGGAGGCCCCGCAGAGTGGGATGGCTCCTGCACCTCGATGAACGCGATCCCCGCGGGCGCTGAATGCCCCGCCGGCAGCGGCAAACTCTGCGCGCAGTCGATCGCCGTCTCGCCGCTCGGCCCCCCGGTCGAGGATGGTTGCGAGCCAGTCGTTATCCCCGCCGAGAAGCCACCGCACGCAGGAACGCCCACGATGAGCGGCCCCACGTGGACCTGGAAGACGCACGCGATCTCTTGCTACCTCCCGACGTGCGAGGACCCGAAAGAAGCGTGCGTGCGGACCTTGGCTCCGCTCCCCGAAGGGTTCGCTCATTGCGTCTCACGCACCGGCATCCATGCGTGTCCCGAGTCGTGGAACGCCAAGGAGCTCGTCGCCTACGACAACGATACCGCAGGCGCGATCGATGGCCGCGCGTGCACGGCGTGCGCGTGCGGCGCACCTGTCGGAGGGGGATGCCTGGCGCGCGTGCGCACCTTCGAGGATGGCGCGTGTTCGAAGCTCATCTCGGACGACGCGATCTCGTCGTCCGTCGAGCAGTGCTCGAACGTTCCGACCGCGGGCATGGCAATCGGCAGCAAGGAGATCACGCCGCCCGAGTACATCCCCGGCGCGTGCGCGTCGAGCGGCGGCGAGCCTACGGGCGCCGTCGTCCCGAACCCCGAGCACGCGGTCACGTTCTGCTGCAAGGCCCCGGCGGAGTAGGCGGCCTTTTGGACCCCCACCGTGCACTTCATCGCGAGGGATTCGACGAGCCCTCCACGCGGGGATGAGCCGTTGCCCGCGCCCGTCATCGCGCGCTTCTTCCTTTTCCTTCGTGGGGGCGGTACCATGGTAAGCAGGAGCACACCATGCGAGCGCTTGGCCTTCGTCTCTCCCTCGTTGCCCTGTTCCTTGCCGTCGGCGGATGCGGGGACTACGACGATCTCCCTCCGTGCAAGCAGAAGATGATCGCCTGCCAGAACAGTTGCTTCAAGGCCGGGGCCGGCCCCGCGTGTAGCAGTTGCTGCAGCGATGCCGAGAAAGCGTGCACGGCGGGCGAAAATTACAGCTTCTTCTGGTGTCCCGGCAAGGAATAGCCGACGCATGCAACCCCCTACGTTCGAGGTCTGGAGGTCGTCGTGAAGAAGGTGTTGCTCGCGCTCGTGGTGTTGGCCTCCCTCGGAAGCTCGCGCCCGGGCTGCGCGTACAGGCCGAAGCGCGACCGAGATGAAGGTGACGAGAAGAAGCCACTAAAGGTCCAAGAACATTGCAAGAAACCGTCGCACGAGTGCTTCTATAGCTGCTTCCGGCGCGAGGCGCGCTATAGCTGCGCCGAATGCTGCCATGACAATACTATACTCTGCGACCTCAATGAAAAATACGACTTCGCGCCGTGCGAGCTGATCGACCCGGCCCCGGCCCCACCTGCAGGCGCGGGTCCCAGCGATGCCGGCTCCGATGCTGCGCCTGGGAATGCGCCTCTGTCCGGTTCGAAGAATTGAGAGCACGAGGCCCCGCCGGCTCTCCGCTCCCGCGCTCATCATGAAGAAGGTGTTGCTCGCGCTCATGGTCTTGGCTTCCCTCGGGAGCTCGCGCCCGGGCTGCAGCTACAGGCCGAAGCGCGACCGAAATGAGGAGGAGAAGAAGTCGCACAAGGTTCCTGAAATCTGCGTCAAATTGGACATGGAGTGCTCGTATAGCTGCTTTCGCCGAGAGGCGCGCTATAGCTGCGCTGTTTGCTGCAACGAGAATTCCATCCTCTGCGCCAACAATGAGAAGTACGACTTCGCGCCGTGCGAGCTGATCGACCCGGCCCCGGCCCCACCTGCAGGCGCGGGTCCCAGCGATGCCGGCTCCGATGCTGCGCCTGGGAATGCGCCTCTGTCCGGTTCGAAGAATTGAGAGCACGAGGCCCCGAAAGCTGATGCTTCGGACAACCACGGGCGCGTCTACGGTTTGGATCCAGGGGTCAATCCGCGCCATGACCGCCGTCGCCGGGAGCCGGGCGCCGTTCCACGTCCCGAAGTAAGGTCCCAGAAAAATCGCCGGCCCAGCGTTACGAATGGGGGCTCCGGAGCGAATACCTGGGTGTGACGGGACGACGAGCCCATCGCCGTTCGCAGAGAGGTCCGCGTGCAGGCCGCCCGTTGCCCATGGGCTGCCCGGCCCATGCGATCCCACTGCGGAGGGCGAAGGGCTTCTCCCCCGAGGGCTGCTCGTCGCTCGTAGACGGGGCGCCTTTCTATGCGCGCCCGACTGCGTCACGCTCGGAATGGCCAGGTTTCGAAAAGGGAGCGGTGTGCCCGAAAGGCGCCCCGTCTTCGAGCGACGACCATTTTCAAACGACGACCTCCAGGAGGGGGCGATGGGGAGTGGTTCTCTGGGCGAGCATTCCTCCTTATCGCCCCCTCCTGGGGTCGTTTCCAATCGCTTGGAGGTCCATGGATACCGTGCGGGATATAGACGATGATGCAGCGACGACGGTCATGAACCGCCCAGCGCTTCCGCCGCAGAGCGGAACTCGCGTCAGCGTGGCGCACTCGGAACCGTCGCGGGACACGTTCGCGGACCCGCCCTCCGCGTGGAGACGCGCCCGTGCTTTCGCGGGTGCCGTGCTGCGCGACGTTCGTGAGCGCTTCCGTAGAGCGCGCCTTTCCGATCGCCTCCCGCCGCCTCCGCCACCGCGATCGGCAAGGGCAACGCGAGTCTCCGCGGGCGCCGTTGGTCACGAGGAGCGCGGGGAGCTGCTTTTGCTCGAAATCATGCGCGCGGACCCGGCCTATCAGCTCGCCGCGGTCTACGTCGCGAATTACGCCACGGCGCTCCGCAAGCACGGTAGCGAGGCGTACGCCGAAGGGGTGATCCATTACGCGCTGTCGCGGATGCTGCCGGATGCCGATGGCTTCGTCTCCTTTGCGCGGTTGCGTGACATCCTGTGCGACACGCCGGTCTCCGGAACGCTCGCGCCAGCGCTGCTTCGCCTGGAGAAGGCCGGCATTGTCACCGTCAAGAGAACCGAGGAAGCGCCATCGCTGCCCCATCGCGTTCAGCTCCGAATCCCCCTCTAAAGGAGTGCGACAACATGACAACCGAGCCGCCGACGATGGAAACCGAGCTTGTGCTTGCGAGCGATGGCGCCATCTACATCCGATTCGAGGAGGAGCCGCCCGCGGACCGGCAGATGTTCACCGGATACGCGCTGACTGCCGACGAACGCGCGCGGTACGGCACGCAGGGCTTGCTCCGCTGGGCCTGCCTCCAGCTCCTCGCGCTCGGGAGCGATGGATGCGTGTATGTCGAGGAGGGGGCGATCGATGCCGAGGGCGCAAGGAGTTCCGTGGTTACGCCCTCACCGACCAGGAAGCCGCGCGCATCGCTCAGGAGTTCCACCGCTTGGCGTTCAACCTGACGATCGCGGTGCGGGGGAAATAAACCTCATTTCGCAGTCTCGACTACGTCCCCACCTCGGCGACGTTCACGGGCCGCACCTCCAGGGCCGCGCGTCCCCCTCGCCACCCCGTCAATACGCGTCCGCCGGCACCTCGACGTCCACCGGCACCTCGAGCACGAGCGCCGCGACGGCCGCGTCCCCGCCCTCCAGCCATTGATACCGCGCCAGGTTGCCGAGCACGCGCGCCACGTAGTTGCGCGTCTCGTCGTACGGAATCCGCGCGACCCAGAGATCCGCCTCCGCGTCCACGCCCGGCCGCATCCATTGCCCCACGGCCCGCGGCCCCGCGTTGTACGCAGCCACCGCGAGCACCGGGTTTTTCCGGAACGTCTTCAACAGCTTGCCGATGTAATACGAGCCGAGCCGCAGGTTCACGTGGGGGCTCTTCAGCCTCTGGGGGTCGAAGCTCGTGCCGAGCTCGGCCGAGGCCTTCTCCGCCGTCTTCGGCATGAGCTGCATCAAACCCACGGCGAAGACCGCCGAGAGCGCATCCGGGTCGAACGCGCTCTCCTGCCGCATGAGCGAATGCACGAGCCCGCGGGGCACCTCGTGCTCGGTCTCGAGCTTTTGCACCTCGTCGAGGTACGGCCGCGGATAAAGGCACTCCCAGGCCCAGCGATCCGCCTCGCCCGGCGCGCGGAGGAGCGTCGGCATTCCCACCTGCGCCACCCCCACCCGATAACGACGCCGCGCATGCGCGAGCTTGCCGTACATGCCACAAAGCGCCTCGCCCTCGCGACCTGCAAACCGAGCCGCCGCCTCGCGCTCGAACGGGACCAGCCGGCCCTCGGCCTCCGCGTCGAGCCCCAGCGAAACGAGCAAACGCGCCGGATCAGGCAAATCGAGGTCGAGCGGATGGGCGGGTCGAGGCGCCGAGGGCTCGAGCAAAGGCGGCAAGGGCGCGCCCGCCGCGGCGAGGCGAGAGCGGGCGGCCAGCGCTGCAAACGAGAGGGGCAATGTCCGCGCGACCTCGGTCCAGATCCGCACGGCCTCGTTGCGATCGCCGGCGCGGAAAGCCGCGAGCCCCTCGAGCTCCCGTAACTTCTGCGCCTCGTCGGGCTTTCGCGCCGCCTTTGCGAGTTTTCCAAGCGTCTTTTGCGCGAGCAACGGCTGCGCGGCCGAGAGCTGAGCGAGCGCTTGCTCGTACTCGGCATCCTCGCGATGGGCGCCTTTCGGGAAAAGCGCGAGATAACGCGTATAAAGCGGCGCCGCCTCGTCGTATCGCCCGCGGAGCAGGAGCCAGCGCGCGGCCTGGTAAAGCGAACGCTCGGCCCAGCTGTTTTTCTTGAACTGGGACGAAAGGGCGAGCCACCGCTTGATCGCCTCGTCGGCCTGCCCGGCGCGAGCGAGCGCGTTCGCCGCCTGGTACATCGCCTCGACCTTGCGCGGGCCCGGGAGCATGGAGAGCGCGCGAAAAGCTTTTTCAGCTTCGGGATAATCGCGGGCCTTGAGCTTGGCCTCGGCGCGCGCGTGCATCACCTCGAGGACGGGCACGGTTTTCTTTTTTTCGAGCTCGTCGAGGATCGCAATCGCGACCTCGGCGCTGCCCGCTCGAATCAGCCCAAGCGCCCGGGCGAGCTGGTCTTTCGGGGCGATCGATTGTCCGAGCCGTCCCAGCGTGGCCACGGCGGCCTCTCCCTCCGGCGACCCAGCCGCCTCGACGGCGAGCCAGCGCAGGTCGGCGACCGCGATCGGCAAGGTGCCCTGCGCTTCGGCGATCCGTGCCCGCGTGGCCCGGAGGATCGTGTCGTCGCTTTTCTTGCGGGACTTGCCGGCAAGGACGAGCGCGCGATCCACGAGCGCCCGCGCCTGGGGGAGCTGCCCGTCCTTTTCGAGGGCGAGCACGGCGCGGTGCTGGTCGGTCGGCGACCTCGATTTCCCGAAAAACGCCGCGGCCTCGGCGAACGGCCCCGCGACGGCCGCGGCCTCGGCGCGCCTTCGCAGGATGTCGTCCGCGAGCAGCGGCAGGTCCTTCTCGAGGCCGGTGAAGAGCTCGACCGCGCGCGCCGCCTCCCCTCGTTCGAGCGCGACGCGCCCCCGGACATACCGCATTTCCGGCCGATTTCGCTCGACCTCGGTGAAAAGCGCGAGCTGGGTCTCCGCCTCGTCCCACCGCTCGAGCCGCACGGCCTCGGCCCATCGCGCAGGTGCAGGGGCGAGGGCGGGCGCGGCCGCGGATGCCGACGCGGACGCAGCAGCGGGCACGGCAGCCGGGGCAGCCGCGGACGCCGACGCGGGGGCCGACGCGGACGCCTCCGGCCCGCCCTCGACGTTCGACGTGGTCTCACCAGGCGGCGGCGCCGTACGCGCGCAGGCGCCGAGGGCCAAGGCCCCGAGCCCGAAGAAACCCATGACGATCCGCCGCTTCACCGCTTGCTCCTCCCCGAGAGCTAGCAGGGGAGAGCGGGGGCTCGCAAGAAAGTCCGGTCTGTTTTCCTTGTCATTACATAACGAAGAAAACGAAAAACCGGCCGTCACTCATATCGATCCGTGCACGATCCGGGCGACGATCTCGCGATCCTCATCGAACAAAAACTCGTCCACTTCCTCGATCGACCCCACCTTCGCGGGCGCCACCCCGAGCCTCAGCGCCGCCGCGCCCGCCACGGCGGCGACGACCGGGTGGGGGGAGCTCGCGAGGCGAACGAGCCTCGGCGTGACGCCTTCCGCGCCGAGCAAAGCCGCACAAAGGGCCGCGACGGGCCGGGGATCCGCGGAACCAGGCACGTCCCCGGCGAGCGCGCGGCCAAGCACGTCCACGGTCTCGGGCCCCGACGTCTGGAGCGACGCCCTTCGATACCCGCCCGACGGCAAAAGCAGCCGCGCCGCCCCTCGGCTCGTCGAGCAGAGCTCCTGCGCATGCCGCAAAAGCAGGCCCACCACGGGGGCGAGCCCGTCCTCGCCGAGCAGCTCGTTCCCGTCGAGATCCGTGGCCAGAGGCCGCGACGCCTCGTCCGCATACGCCTCGAGGTTCACCGTCAACGACTCGAGCCCCACGGCCCCGACGGCGTGCCCGGCGAGCGCGTCGTGCTCGGTCCGCACCGTCACCACGCTCGATACGATCGCCGGTGTACCGCCGCGCAACGTGTGCTTGACCTCGACCTCGATCCCCCGAATGGCGGGCCATCGCAGGATCCGCGCCTCGGCGCCCGGGTCGACGAGCACGCCCCACGGCACGATCGCCATGCTCACCTCACGCGCGCCGGACGGCGCCCTCGGCCGTTGAATCTGACGCGCGAGGCCCACGGCGAACGCGGCCCCGCCCGCCACGGCCAGCCCGATCGGCAAAGAGCCTGCCGTCACCGACCAGGCCGCCACCTCGGGTCCGAGCGCGAGCCCGAGGCTCGAAAGCCCCACGGTACCGGCCGCCAGCGTGAGCGCCCGAAAGCTCGGCCCTGGGACCAGCCACACGTACCGAAAATCCGGCGGAGGTGCGCAGCGCAGCACGACTCCTGGAAGGGTAAGCCGAACGCCGCCCGGGCGGAAGGGCCGAGCGATCGAACGATGGCGACCCTGGAAGATGGTCATTCGAGATTCCACGTTCCGTCGGGGTCGTGCCGTTGTGAAGACTCCCCTCCGCGAAGGGTGATAGGGTGCCGGCATGCCTGGACCTGGCGACCAAGAGGGCGCTGGGCCGTGGATGAAAGGTTGGTAGCTTGAACATGCGACAATTCGGCTTGCTTTTGGTCGTCGGCGCGATGATGGCCGTGGGCGTGGGTTGCGGCGATGACACGACCGGCAGCGGCGGCGCGGGCGGAACGGCCGGCACGGGTGGGACGGGCGGAATGGGCGGCGCGGGTACGGGCGGCGCTGGCGGAATGGGCGGCGCTGGCGGAATGGGCGGCGCTGGCGGAATGGGCGGCGCGGGCGGAATGGGCGGCGCGGGCGGAATGGGCGGCGCGGGCGGCGGTCCGATGGCGCTCAATGGTTGTACCGAGGGGGCGGCCGAGGACAAAACGGCCGACGCTTCGGTGACGGTCATGAGCATGGGGCTCGCGTACGCGCCGAAATGCATTCGCATCAAGGCGGGGTCGAGCGTCGTGTTCCAGTCGAACTTCACCATCCACCCGCTCGTGGGCGGCAAGGTGGAAGGCCTCATGAAGACGGAGGACCCGGCCTCGCCGATCGCAAAGACGATGGCGGGCATGGAGGCGACGTTCCAGTTCCCGACGGCGGGTACGTACGGTTATTACTGCGACGCGCACGCGGCCACCGGGATGGCGGGCGTGGTTTACGTCGAGTAAAACCATGCAACCCTGGCCATGTCGGAATGGCCGGCGGGCTCGATGAATCCCTGATTCGTTCCTCGAGGGGGGCTCTGCTCCGACGAGCGAGCCCCCCGACCCTTCAGGAAAGCGGCACCGCGAGCAGGACGACCTCCTTGCCCCGCACCTCGACCTTGTACCGCACGGGTTTTCCGTGCTTTTGCGCCATCTGCTTCTCGCTCGCCACGATCCGCGCGACGAATGCATCCCGCGTGATGTGATCGATGGGATCGCCGACGCTCTTTTTCGCGCGGATGTAATCGTCGAAGACGCGCTGGTAATAAGCGTCGTCGTCCTCCGCCCCGAGCGCCTGCTTCACCGCGAGCGTCTCTTCGACCGCGAGCGCCTCCTGGAAATCCTTCGCCCGTGCCCCGTGGACTGGGGGTTCGGGGGCGAAGCTCGGCTCGCCCGAGCGAAGCCCCCGAGCGTGGACGAGATGTCCCTCGGCGTCGGTCTCCTCGTCCTCCTGCACGCCGAGAAGCTGGTTCAGCAGGCTGTTCAGCCGTGACACGAGCCCGCCAAGCTCGGCGTGTTCGATCTGGAATCGCAGATCCGTCCGCCCATTCATGATCGCTAGCAGCCCCTCTTCAATCTCCTCGACGGGCCGCGAGATCGATTGCCCGAGGACCTGCCCCGCGACCGCCACGAGCACGATGCCGATCGCGATCGCCCCGAGGAACGGAAACAGAAGCGTCGTCGCCGCCGGCGCATTCGCCCGCGCCACCGCGACGAGCACCGCGCGCCGCCCATCCCCGTACCCGCCGAGCGGACCCACTTTCACGCCGAGATCCGGCGGAAGCGCCGCGACATCGACCGCCTTGCCCGACGAGAGCGCCAACGTCGCGCCCGCCTCGACAAGCTTTCCGTCGATCGCCGACGCGAGGTCCGGCGCGCCGCCCTTCGACTGCGCGACGATGCGGTAGCCGTCCTTGTCCTTCACCTCGAACCAGAGCGAGGCACCACTCGTCTGGCTGGCGACGTCGGTCAGGCGGCTGTCGCTCAGCGCCGTCCCCAGGACGAGCCCCCCGACGACCTGCCCCGCCTCCCCCCGGATCGGCGCCCAGGACACGAGCATCTGCTCGTTGCGCGCCAGGGTCACCCACACGTCCGAGCCCGCCCTCCCCTTCTCGAGCCCGGCCCGCAGCGCCGGGTAAATCCCGCCCAGATCGTCGCCCCGAAGCAGCTGCGAGCCGTCCCGGCCGAGCGACGTTCCCTTCGCGTCCACGAGCACGACGAGCGAGGGCCCGAGCCCGGCGATCACGGCGGCCTTGGTGGCGGCGCTCTTGATACCGTTCGCCACACCCGTCGCTTGATCACTCCTGGCCTGGCCCGTGCCTGCGCTGAACGGGTCGCGTATCTTCGGATCCGCGGCCTGGGCTTCGAGCCATCGCTCGACCTCCACGGCCTCGACCCGAAGAACGGCCTCGGCCGCCACGAGCGCCCGCGCCGCGTCCGCCCTCGGCGACCCCGGGTTCAAGGAGGCCCGGGTCAAGGCAAACGCGAGCACCCCTACCACCAGCACAACGACCGTGAAAACGGCGATGATTTTTGCGCGCATGAGGAGGCCGCCCTCCTTGGGGGCGACGGGCGGGGATTCGAGGGCGTAGCTCGGCTTGTCCGAGCATGGCCCCCGAGCGTAAAAAAGGACGTTACCATCCGCCCGGGCGAGTCCTCAACCGTCCCCGCCGGAGTGCCATGATCACAACGAACCCCGCCTCGCAGATCCTCGTCGTTGGTGACGCGCTCTTCGACGACCACCGCGCGCGCGGCTACCACCCGGAGCGCCCCGAGCGCCTGCACGCAGCACGCGCCGCGCTCGATCGGTGTGCACGCGAGGGCCTGCGCGCAGAGCATGTCGCGATCCGTGACGCGACGGACGAGGAGCTTTCGCGTGTGCACGACGAGGCCTATCTCGACGCGCTCGCGAAGCTCGCCGGCCATCACGCCTCGCTCGATCCCGACACGTACCTCGCGCCTTCGTCCGTCGCCGCAGCGCGGCGTGCCGCGGGCGCGGGTGTGGCGCTCGTCGACGCGCTCCTCGACCCGTCGAGCCAGAAGCCTGGCGAGGCGCGTTCTCCCGGCGTCGCGCTCCTGCGCCCCCCCGGCCATCACGCGATGCGTAGCCGCGGCGGGGGCTTCTGCTTGTTGAACAACGTCGCCGTGGCTGCCGCGAGCGCGCTCGCGAAGGGGCTCTCGCGCGTGGCGATCCTCGACTGGGACGTCCA
>JANMGF010000018.1:0-5055 GCA_031374535.1 Polyangium sp. (in: bacteria) | reverse complement strand
GCCTCCGCCTCCGCCGCCTGTCCTCACGCCGCTCGAGACGCACGAGTACATCGAGACCCTCAACGTGCTCGTGAGCCTGCTCGAGGTAAACCGGCAGGATCTTCGCGGGCACTCGGCGGTCGTCGCGCGTCTCTGCCGGCGCACGTGTGAACGAATCGGCCTCGCGCCTGCGCACGTCGCGGCGTTCGTCGTGGCCGCGTACCTGCACGACCTCGGCAAGATGGGTGCTTACCATCTCACGGCGCTGAACGTCGCGGAGTACGAGGGGCACAGGGTCGCGGGGCTCAAGGCCGTCGCGTTGCCGGCGCAGCTCATGGGTTCGGTGGGCCTGCCGGCCGAGACTGTGGCCGCGCTTCAGGCCATGTACGAGCGTTACGACGGTCGCGGTTTGCCGCACGGCCTCGCGGGCAAGGAGATCCCGCTCGGCGCGCGGATCCTCGCCGTCGCGGACACCTACGCCGACCTCACGCAGAACCCGCGCAATCCCTTCCGCAAGATCCTGCGTCCGCCCGAGGCTTGTGACGTGCTCGCCGGGTATCGCGGCACGGTCTTCGATCCGAACATCGTCGACCTTTTCCGCCACGAGGTGACCGGCGACGACATGCGCGCGCGCCTTCTGTCCGAGCGTTACACCGTGCTCGTCATCGATCCGGATCCCGAGGAGACGACGGTGCTCGAGCTCCGGCTCATCGAGCAGGGCTTCGAGGTGCGTGTCGCGCGGACCGTGGCGCAGGCGTGGCGCGAGCTCGAGGCGGGTGAGATCGCGGCCGTCGTGAGCGAGATCGATCTGGAGGAGCCGGAGATGGGCCTCGCGCTCCGGGCCGACGCGCAGAAGGAGTCGTGGGGTCGTGACCTCACGTGGGTGATCCTGACGCGCAAGAACGATCGTCACAGCGCGCAGAAGGCGTTCGACCTGGGCGTGGACGACTTCGTTTCGAAGCCGACCTCGGCCGACATCTTCGCCGCGAAGTTACGTCAGCTCCTCGAGCGTCGCGTCGCGCGTGGAGGCGGGCGTGGCGTGACGGGATCCCTCGCGGAGATGAGCATTCCGGACATGGTCCAGGTCCTCTGGCACAGCCGCAAGACGTGCGCGCTGCGGATCCAGACGGGCAAGGGCACGGGCGAGATCCACTTCGCCGAGGGGCAGATCGTGGACGCGCGCTGGGAGCAGGTCTTCGGCGAGGAGGCCTTCTACAAGATGCTCGCGCTGCACGAGGGCGAGTTCCATCTCGAGCCGAACGTCGAGCCTTCCGGCCGCACGATCGCCGTCTCGCCGGAGGCGCTTTTGCTCGAAGGCATGCGCCGCCTCGACGAGGGCATGCTGCACGCTCCGTAACGGAGCTGCCTCGTTCGTTCTTTTTCACGGATCTCCAGGCATCAACGTTCTTGCCAGGCTCCGCGGCCTTACAATGAACGAGCCGGCGCCTTCTTCGGGGGGGCGCGGGGTGATGTTCCTCCGCTCGGCGTTGCCGGGCCCTTGCCTTGGAGAAATCGCGATGAAGCTCCTACGCGCCCTCGCCTTGTCTTTGCCGTTCCTCGTGGTGCCCGCCCTCTACGCGACCGATTCGAACGCGTGTGGCGGATGTTTCATCACGCAGTCGGAGTCCACGCAGGTCACCGGCCATCGGATGATCCTTTCGATCTCGAACGATCGAACGACGCTCTGGGATCAGATCACGTACGCAGGCGACCCCTCTTCGTTCGCCTGGCTCTTGCCCATCAAGGGGCAGGTCGACATCGGGCTCTCGTCCGACGCGCTCTTCGGGACGCTCGAGCAGAACACGCAGGTCCAGGTTGTTTCGCCCTCGATCAGCTGTCTTCCGCCTGGCTGCGCGGGCGCGCCGAACGCGGGCGGCGACGACAACGGCTCGAGCGGCAGCGGCGGAGGCGTCGAGGTGATCGCCGAGGAGGTCGTGGGACCTTACGCGACCGTACAACTTGCGTCGGCGGATCCGAACGCGCTTTCCAGCTGGCTCCTCTCGAACGGCTACAACATCCCGCCCGACATCAAGCCGGTCATCGATGCGTACGTGAAGGAAGGCTTCGACTTCCTCGCGCTCAAGCTCGTGCCCGGCCAGGGCGTGAATTCCATGCGCCCCGTGCGCATCACGGCCCCCGGCGCCGTGCCGGTCCTACCGTTGCGTATGGTCGCCGCGGGGACGGGCGCGATCACGCCGATCACGTTGTGGATCCTGGGCGAAGGCCGGTACGAGCCGACGAACTTCCCGAGCTTCCAGATCAAAGCCTCGGATCTCGTATGGAACTGGGACACGCAATCGAGCAACTACAAGGACCTCAAGCAGAAGAGCTTCGACGCGTCGGGGGGCAAGGCGTGGTTGGTCGAGGCGGGCGAGCCGACGTCGCGCTGGTGGATCGAGGACAACCTCAAGTACACGGCCGAGTTCGACCCGGAAAACAGCGGTTACGGCGGTGATCCGATGGGCCCGACGGCGCTCGAGGAGTGCATCGAGGACCTCGACGCGCTCCTCGGTTCCATCCCCGAAAACGGCCTCTGGGTGAGCCGTATTCATGCGGAGCTTTCGCGCGCGGCGCTCGCCACCGATCTCACGCTGGGTGCGTCGGCGGAGCAGTCGCCGATCGAGCGATGGCTTCAGGTCACGAACGCCGTAGGCACGCCGCCCGTGTGCCCGCCTCCGCCGGACTGGTGCTTCGATCAGAACCCGGAGCCCGGAACCGACATCGACGTGAACCCGTGGGACAATGGGTTCGGCGTGGGTCCCGACGATCCGAACGCCGGCACGAGGAGCAGCGCAGGCTGCGCTGTCGGCGGGGAGACGAGTATGCCCGCGACGCTCGGGCTCCTCGGCGCCGCGATGCTCATGTCGGTCGCGCGTCGTCGTCGCCGCTGATAACCCGCTCTCGCGCGTCTTGCTGTTCCCTCCGGGTGGCTCTAGCCTTGCATGAGGCGTGGACCGCGTCGCAGCGGCCGCGACCCGGAGGAAACATGTACGGTCCCAAAGGTCAGGGCAGCGGTGGCGGCGGACGCTCGTCTGCGGTCCCCAAGAAGATCACCGTGCCGGACGTTCGCGCGCGCAAAGTGAGCGGACCGCCGCTGACGATGATCACCGCGTACGACTTCACGATGGCGCGACTGCTCGACGAAGGCGGCGCGGACATGCTGCTCGTCGGCGACTCGCTCGGCATGGTGGTGCAAGGGCATCCGACGACGTTGCCCGTGACGGTCGAGGAGATTTGCTACCACGGTCGCGCCGTCGTGCGCGGGGCGCGGCGCGCGCACGTGGTTGGCGACATGCCGTTCATGAGTTTCCAGGTCTCGGCCGTGCAGGCGCTCGAGAACGCGGGCCGCATGATCAAGGACGGCGCGTTCGAAAGCGTGAAGCTCGAGGGCGGCGAGGAGGTGGCCGAACACGTGCGGCGCATCGTCGCGGCGGGCATCCCGGTGATGGGACACATCGGGCTCACGCCGCAATCGGTGCACGCGATGGGCGGCTTCAAGGTCCAGGGCAAGGGCGAGGAGAGCGCCGCGCGGCTCGTGCGGGATGCGCAGGCGCTCGACGACGCGGGCGCGTATGCGATCGTGCTCGAGGCGATCCCGCCGGATCTTGCCGAGGAGATCACGGCGGCTGTTTCGGTTCCGACGATCGGCATCGGCGCGGGCGCCGGGTGTGATGGGCAGGTGCTCGTCTGTTACGACATGCTGGGCATGTACCCGGATCTAAGGCCGCGCTTCGCCAAGCGTTTCGCCGAGGTGGGCGAGCAGATCATGGCGGCGACGCGGGCGTACGTGGAGGAAGTGCAGACGCGCACGTTCCCGGGCGCAGAGCACACGTTCAAGCCGAACGGTCCGCGCCGGGTCACGCCGCCGGTCGCGGAGCCCGCGCCTGCGCTCGAGGAGATCCCTCCGCACTGGCAGACGCATTGATCCTTCGTGGAGAGGGCGGGCCCCAGGAGCCCGCCCGCTCCGCCGGGGATCAATTGCAGTCGATGCCGCAGATCAGGCCGACCTCGCCGATGCAGATGCCATCCCAGTTGGTCTCGCAGCAGTAGGGATCGGCCTTGCACACGTCCGCGGCGCAGGGGTTGCACATCGGGTCGAGCTTTTCGCCGTTCTGGCAGATCGAGTGCGCGCAGTTGCACGTCACGCCGCACTTCATCGCGGCTGCGTCGACGCAGGCCTGATCCCAGCCCGTCGTGCAGCACCCAGGCTGATCCATACACACCGACGTGATGCACGGATCGCCGCCGCAGATCATGTCGGCGAGGAAGGCGCAGGCTCCGTTCCACGGCGCGCTCGAGCCCATGCCGCAGCAGTTCATGTCCTGCATACACGTCTCGTCGACGCACGACGCGCGGCAGACGTTCGGGTCGAGCGCGGCGCCCGTGCTGCAGACCGAGTGAGGACACGCCGGGCAAGGGCCGCAATCCTGGGCGCAGCTGTTGCAATCTTCGCCGCCGTTGCACGCGCCGTCGCCGCAGACGCAGGCGCCACAATCGGCCTCGCACGAGTCGCATGTTTCGCCGTTGCACTCGCCGTTGCCGCAGCAGCCCGCGTTGCAGAGCTGATCGGCGAGCCCGACGCAGCTCGCGCCCCAGAAGTTGTTGCAGCAGCCCTCGGCCTCCGCGCACACGAGATCGACGCAGGACTCGCAGCCCGCGGTGAGGGCATCACCGACGGAGCAGACGTTGTGCTGGCAGGTGCTTCCGCCGCCGGACGACGAGGACGAGGCGGACGATGCGGACGCGCTGGAGGACGATGCGGACGAGGACGAGGACGCGCTGGAACTCGCGCTCGAGCTCGATGCGCTGGACGAGGCGGAGGAGGAAGACGCGCTCATGCCGCCCATGCCGCCGCCGCTTCCCCCGGCCCCACCTTCACCACCCGCGCCGGTGCTCGGCCTGCCGAAGAGATCCGTGCCGTCGGCGGTACACCCCGCTCCGACAAACGCGGCGATGGCCAGCAAGGCCGGAGCGAAGATGAGCGAGACCGGTGCAGGCAAGCGTGTGATTCGCATTTCTCCACTCCTTCGAAGCAAGACTCCCGATGGTATCTCGGAAGGGTGGGAGGGTGGGCCT